>NZ_JBHYIQ010000023.1:61099-107208 GCF_042739895.1 Amycolatopsis sp. NPDC059021 | reverse complement strand
TGGGGGGGTGGTGTTGTGTCTTGTGCGCGGGGGCGGGGGTACCTGCCCGGTCCAGGGCCACGGCGTCCAGGAGTTCTCATGCCCCACCGCCAGAAAACCCTTCTCCGCGGGCTGGTCACGTTGTCGACCGTCACGGCCTGCCTGCTGACCGTGTGGGCGCCGGCCACGGCGCAAGTGTCCATCGTGCCCGATCGGACCTCCGGCGGTGGTACCCGGACCTTCGCCTTCCGGATGGCCAACGAGCGGAAGGACACCAGGAGCACGCGGCTCGAGCTGGCCTTCCCGGAGACACCGCCGATCGCCTACGTCCGGGTCGATCCCGTGCCGGGGTGGAGGGTGAATATCCGTCCCCGGCCGTCGAGCCCGCCGCCGCGGCCCGGCGATCGGACGGCAGGCGAGGTCGCCGCGTCACTCGTCTTCGAAGGGGGCGCGGTGCCGCCGGGAGAATTCGAGCAGTTCCTCGTCACGATGGGACCTTTGCCCGCCGACGGACGGCTGGTCTTCGACGCGACGCAGAATTACGCCGACGGCGCGGTCGCCCGCTGGACCGGGGCCTCCGCCGGACCGGCGATCCTGCTCGGTTCCGGTGCTGTGGCCGGTGCCCCTTCGGTGCCGGCCACCGGAGGAGGACCGGGGCAGCCGCCCATGGTGCCCGCGGCCGAGCACCCGGCCGCTTCCCACGGAACCGCCGCCGGCGGTCGCTCGCCGTTGGTGTTGTTGTGGGGTGCGCTCGGAGTCGCGGTGGCAGTGATCGCCGGAGTCTGGCTCCAGGCGCGCCGCCGCAAGGCACGTACCGCGGAGTCCAGCGTGGATCTCTTCGACGAACCCGGGCAGACGGACGACACCAGGGCGAGCACCCGATGACCACGGTCCAGGATCGTCCACAACGGACAGTGAAGCGCCGGAGCGGTTCCTGGGTCCGGATCGCCGCCTTGCTGTCCCTGGTCGCGGTCTGCTGGGGGACACTGCTTGCCACGACACCCGCGGCGACGGGGAACCCGGTGCTCACCACGACCTCGCCCGGCAACGGGCAGCTCGTCAAGTCACCCGATCACGTGCTGCTCACCTTCGACCGGCCGGTGCCCGCGGGACTGGCCACGGTGCGCGTCCTCGACCCGGCGACCGGGCGCCAGGTCGTCTTCGAGCGGCCGGTCCATCCCGGTGGCGATCGGAACACGATCTCCGTGCCGATGCCGAAGGAACGGCACCAAGGCACGTACGCGGTGTCATGGTCGCTGCCGTCCAGCGGACTCCAGCCCATCAGCGGCTCGTTCACCTTCGACGTGTTCGCCTCGATCCCGCCCGAGGGCGTGCCGGAAATCGAGACCACGCACGACGTCACGGTCACGGTGGTCCACGCGGTGAGCCGGGCCGCGGCGATCGTGGCGATGCTGCTCCTCACCGGCGCGGTGTTCTTCGTGGCGGCCATCGGACCGTCCGCCGCAAGGTCGCGGATTGTCGTCAGGCTGGTCAAGTACAGCTGGTGCGGGCTGGTCGCCGCCACGCTCGGCACCTTCTTGTCGTTCGGGCCCTACGCGTCGTGGGCGACACTGAGTGGCGCGTTCGATCCCAGGCTGCTGACGGCCACCGCCGAATCGGATGTGGGCGGCGCCTTGCTCGCCCGGCTGTACCTCTTGGTGCCGGTCGCTCTCGGCATCGCGCAGCTGATGACCAGCCCGCCCGCCGGGACCTCGCGGGAACGCTGGGTGCGTGGCGGCACCGTATTGGCGTGCGCGGCGGCGTTGTCGGCCACCTGGACGTTCGCCGATCCTCGTCCGGAGGGCGCCCCGTCACCCCTCGCGCTCGCCGTGGACGCGCTGTTGTTCACGACGATCGCGGTGGCGGTCGGCGGTCTCGTCCTGCTGCGGATGTCAGGCAGCGGAGACCGCGATGTCGTGTCGCGCTTCGCGCGCCTGGCGATCGGGTGTGCCGGAAGCCTCGTCGTAGCTTGCGGATATCAGGTGTGGCGCGGCCCGCGCGAGTTCGGCTGGCTGCTCGCCGGGACGCTCGCGCTGATGCTGGTGCTCGTAGCCGTCGCCGCGATCTGCCGTGCCTGGGCAGGCCGGATATCGGTGGGCGGGAAGACCTCCGGCCGGGAGGCGAGGCCGCGGCTACGCCGGGTTCGTTCCCTTCTCCTGGCCGTGAATGGAGCCGCCGTTCTGGTGCTCGCCGGCACGGCGACGCTGGTGACCGTCGTGCCTTCGCAGGCAGCGCACGCGCAGGGCGTCACGGCCACGATTCCCGCGGCTGTCCGGCAGCAGGCGGCGCCGGCCAGGCTCGCGTTCGACACCGGGAAACCGGGCGGCCAGGGCTCCCTGGACCTGGTCCTGATCCCCGCCACCGGCCAATGGGGCCGGGTCCGGCTCGACGTGCACGTCACCGTGCTCACCGACACCGGGAAGACGAGGGACGACACGGCGCTGACGGGAGTGTTCACCCTGCCGGATCAGCGTGCCCCGGCGGTGCCCGTCGTGTTCGGTCGTCGTGCGAGCGGCTTTTCGTCGGGCATGGCGAGCCTTCCCGAACGCGGCCGCTGGAAGCTCGCGATCACCCTCCGGACCGCTGACGGGGGCACGCAAACGGTCGCCCAGCCCATCGACGTTCGCTGAACAACGCGTCCCGGCCGACGAGGAGTTGCTTTGCACGCACCGGAAACCGAACCACGGGCGGAGGCACAGGGCCGCCGGGCCCACCGACGGAATCCCTCGCCGGGGCTGAGCACCACGATCCAGACCGTGGCCCGGCGCGTGCACTTCCAGGCGGGCATCCTGGTCGCGCCCTTTCTCGTCGTCCTGTGCCTGACGGGACTCGTGTACGTGTTCAGCCCGCAGATCCACGAGAACCTGTACCGGTCGGACTTGTTCGTCAACCGCGCCGGGGGCACACCGCGGTCCTTGACCGACCAGATCCGGGCGGCGCTCACGGCCCATCCGGAATCGAAGCTGAAGTCGGTCGTCACGGCACCGAGCCCGGATCGCACCACACGGATCGTGCTCTCCGTCCCGGGACCGGCGGGGACCCCGGACCGGACGGTATTCGTCGACCCGTACACCGGTTACCTCAACGGCGAGCTTTCCACGGTCGAGAACCGCCTGCCCGCCAACACCTGGTTACGTCAGCTGCACAGCAACCTGCACCTGGGCAACCCGGGCCGGCTTTACGCGGAGCTCGCCGCGAGCTGGTTGCCGATCGTCGTCGTCGGTGGTCTGGTCCTGTGGCTCGCCAAGACCCGTCGCAAACGCCGTCCGCGCGAAGTGTTCCTGCCCGCGGTGCGTGACAAGAAGGGCTGGCCACGGGTACGGGCGATGCACGGGGCGCTCGGTCTGTGGCTCACCGTCGGCCTGGTGGCCGTCGGCGTGAGCGGCCTGACGATGTCCCAGTTCGCCGGCGGCCGGGCGAACGGGGCGGCCGATCCCCTTCACCTGCGGGCACCGGTGCTCACCGCGACACCCGTGCCGATACCGGCCGGTGTTCGCCAGATCGGTATCGATCAGGCGCTGGGGATCGGCCGGGCCGCGGGACTGAGTGGCGAGTTGGTCGTCACCTCGCCGACGAGTCCTGGCGTGCCGTTCACCGTCACGGAGATCAGCGAGGGCCTGCCGATCCACCGCGGTGCCGTCGCGATCGATCCGTTCACGGGCACGGTGACCGAGCGGATCCGCTGGAGTGATTACCCGGTCCTGGCGAAGCTGAGCACGGTGGCGACCGAGTTCCACACCGGCTCCCTGCTCGGGCTCGCGAACCAGATCATCCTCGCGGTGCTGGCCGTCGCAACGCTCGTGCTGATCGCTTGGGGCTACCGCATGTGGTGGATTCACAACCCGTATCGGGGGCGGTGGGCGTCGTTGCCCCGGCCGGTGGCACGCCGGCTACCCCGTCCGGCGCTGATCACGACGCTGCTGGGGATCGCCGTACTGGGTGCGATGCTGCCCGTGTTCGGCGCCAGCCTCGTGGTGTTCTTCCTCGTCGACGCCGGCGTCGGCAGGATCAAACGACCCAAGAAGCCCGTCGCGGCAAGGGTGTCACCGAGGCCGGCTCCGCGGCCGGCGGGATCAGAGGGATGAGGACGAGGCGGGGAACGGCCCGTCACACCGATGCGTAGCTGTCGGGCCGTCGTTCGTCGAGGTGCCGTGGGGCGTGCCTGGCGCCCGGCGGCTGGGCGTCGAGATCGAGTTCCGCGACCGCGAGGGCGGGCCTGGCGCCGGTGCGGGCCCTGATCACACCTCCGGAGTCGACGACCTTGGCCTGACCGACGAACCGGACGCCGTGCAGCGAACCGGTCTGGTTGGCCGAGACGAACACGATCTGGTTCTCCGCGGCGCGGGCACAGTCGTACAGGTCGAACAGACGGGCTTGCCGATCCCTCGACTCGGTTGTCCGCCCGCCGGCCGCCGGCCACGCCGAAAGGCAAGCCACCACCCGTGCCCCGTCGAGGGCGAGCGTTCGCGCGGATTCGGGGAACACCTTGTCGTAGTCGATCACCATGCCGAATCGGCCGACCGGGGTGTCGAAGGCGGCGAACCGATCACCGGCCGCGTGGATGGACGGTTCACCGGAGGGCTGGTGCACTTGGCGATGGCGGCCGAGTATCCCGTCCCCGGTCACGCAAACCGCCGAGTTGTACCAGTTACCGTCGTCGGCGGCCTCGTGATAACCGGCGCAGACCACCATCTCCGCGGCGAGCCCCGCGATCCGGTGCAGGTGCTTGTCGTCCGAGCCGAGCGCGGGCGGCAGCGTGTCACAGCCCGTCCTCGGCAGGGTGAAGTGGCAGCCGCCGAGTGTCCCGTCGGGGAAGACCAGCACGGAAGCACCCGCCCGGCGTGCGTCGTCGACGAAAAACGCGATCCGCCGCATGTCGAACTCCAGATCCCGGCCGAAATGCGCGGCTACGGTCGCGATCCGCACGAGACTGCTCATGTGGCGTTCTTCCTTTCCGTGATCGCTCGAGCCAGGTACCTCTGAACAGAACATGGCGCTCTCGCTCTTCTTGGCGCCCGACTGATACTCGGTGCCCGGACAGTGACCATCGAAATACAAGAGATGCGACGAGTTCGAGTGGTCTCCAGGCGACACGATGGCACGCCGCCCGGCTTTTGACCAGCGGCTGCCGAAATGGGTCGCGTTCGCAGCGTAACCTGGCCGAAACGACACGTCGTGTCGACGGTATGCACAGTTCCCGATCCCGGTGGGGCAACTGCGTACCGCGACAGCGGGCCTGCCACCCCCGGTTGTGTCCGGCGAGTGGTTGAGCGGCTCCCCGGCAAATATGTTACGCCCGCCCGATGTTCACGAGCCGCGCGCATCTCGTTGAGCTGCGGGTGGGCGAGCGTCGATACCGGTGACGCGGGTGCGTCGGCTGGAATGTATTTGAATTGCGGCCTCGATCGAATGGATCGAAGAACTTGTATTGCCCGCCGTGAAAAGTAATGTCGACGGAACTTTGGTTATATGGTGGTAACGCTCTCGCAGGATCGCGCAAGCAGGACGGCGATCTCCTTGCGCGGACACTACCCGTGGCCGGAACGAGCTGGTCGTCCGGACCGTCCAGTCCGGCCTCGGGCTCCGATTTCTCAGCATTGTCCACTCCGGACATCTGCCGCTTGGTGTGTTCTGAACGTGGAGGGGAGTTGGTGTAGGCCGAGTCCTTGATGCGGTGCTGCCCGGATGACCCCGAACTCGCCATGGTCACCGTGGCGGGCGCGATGCTGTGTCTCGGCCAACTGCTGCACGATCAGCCCGACCGCGACTCCGCCGCGTAGCTACTGGCCCGGCGCGATCAAGGCCGTGAACAGCCGGGGAAGCACCTCGGTCAGGTACCGGCTGTCGGCCTTCTCGGGGAGTTCGTCGAGGATCGCGCGTTCCAGCATGGTCTCGTAGAGGGCCACGATCGTGACGACGGCACTGCGCGGATCGACGGTCAGCCGCAAGTCCAGCCGGCCGAGCAGGTTCTGCAGGATGTCGGCGAGCGCGTCGTGGAACCGGCCCTCGGCGGCCGCGGTCGGCCCGCGCAGCTCCGGCTGCCGCATGGCCTGGGCGCGAAACTCGGCGTTGAGCAGGTACCACGTTTCGTCGGCGGCGAGGGATTCCATGAACAGAAGGCCTGCCTCCCGCAGCACCCGGTCGATCCTGCCGGGTGAGCCCGGATCGGCAGCGCGGGCGGCCTGGTCGACAGCGACGCGCAGCCGTTCGGCGCGCTCCTGCATCTCCGTTTCGTAGATCGCCAGGAACAGCTCTTCCTTGCTGGCGAAGTTGGAGTAGAAGGCGCCGCGGGTGAAGCCGGCGCGGTCGCAGATCAACTCGACCGGGGCGTCCCGGATGCCCAGCTCGGTGAACACCTCGTAGGCCGCCGCCATGACCCGTCGCCGGGTCTCCGCGCGTCGCCGGGTCATGCCCTTCGGAGTGCCGAGACCCGCGCTGGTGGTCGCCATGGCGTTCACCCTACTTTCCCCGTCTCACCCAGTGGAGTGACGGGATCCACTGTGCATCGGATACATCATGCATTACGATACACGACGTATCCAACGAGGTCAGGAGTCCTTGTGTCGTCGTTCCTCTACCGTCTGGGCCGCGCCGCCGCCCGTGCCCGGGTGCTCGTGCTGGCGCTGTGGGTGGTGGTGCTGGCGGCGGCCGGCGGGGCGGCACTGGTGTTCAACCAGGGCACCGACGACGCGTTCGCCATTCCCGGCTCCGAGTCGCAGGACGCCCTGGACCACCTCGGCCGGGTCTTCCCCGAGGTCAGCGGCACGTCGGCCCAGCTGGTCCTCGTCGTCCCGGACGGCGCGAAGGCCGACACCCCGCAGAACCGCGCCGCGGTGGCGCAGGCGGTGACGCGGATCGGGAAGCTGGACCAGGTCGCCACGGTGGTGAACCCGTTCGACAAGAACGTCAACGGCGCGGTATCGAACGACGACCGGGCCGCGCTGATCGCCGTGCCGTTGAAGGTGCAGCTCGCCGCTGTCGACCCGGCGACCAAGACCGGGCTCGCGACGATCGCCGACGACCTCGGGAAGCAGACCGGCGCGAAGGTGTACACCGGCGGCGACGCGTTCTCCAACCGGGTGCCCAAGCTCAGCCCGACCGAGGGCATCGGCCTGCTCATCGCGCTGCTGGTCCTGGTGCTGATGTTCCGTTCCCTGATCGCCGCGGTCATGCCGCTGGTCACGGCGGTCCTCGGGGTCGGTGTCGCCGTCGGGCTGATCTTCCTGGCCACGTTGGTCACGCCGATCTCGTCGACCGCACCGATGCTGGCGGTGATGATCGGCCTCGCGGTCGGCATCGACTACGCCCTGTTCCTGCTGTCCCGGCACCGCGACCAGCTCGGCGAGGGCCTCGACGTCGAGGAATCGATCGCCCGCGCCACCGCCACCGCCGGGTCGGCGGTCATCTTCGCCGGTCTCACCGTCGTCATCGCCCTGCTCGGGCTGGCCGTGGCGGGGATCCCGTTCCTGACCACCATGGGCGTCGCCGCCGCGGTCGCCGTGGCCCTGGCGGTCGCGATCGCCGTGACGCTGGTGCCCGCGCTGATGTCCTTCGCGGGCAGGCGATTGCGGCCGCGCGCCCCGAAACCGCGGCGGACCCGGCGCCGCCGGAAGCCGCAGATCGCGCGCTGGTGGGTGCGCACCGCGACGAAGGCACCACTGGTCACGGTGCTGGTCGTGGTCGCCGGGCTGGCGGTCTGCGCGATCCCCGCGACTTCGCTGCGGCTGGCCTTGCCAGACAACGGAACCGAGGAACACGGCAGCCCGGCCCGCGACACGTACAAGGTCGTCAGCGAGCATTTCGGGCCCGGCTACAACGGCCCGCTGATCGTCACCGCCGACATCATCACCAGCACCGACCCGATCGGCCTGGTCAACAAGATCGCCGACGAGATCCGGCACGTCCCGGGCGTCGCCTCGGTCCCCCTGGCCACCCCGAATCCCAAGGGCGACACCGGCATCATCCAGGTCATCCCCACGACCGCGCCGGACTCCGTCCAGACCGACGACCTTGTCGCCCGGCTGCGCGGGCTGGAGCCGCATTTCCTCGCCGCGTACGGCACGCAGACCGCGGTCACCGGTATCACCGCCGTCGGCATCGACGTGTCCACCCAGCTCGGCGGCGCGCTGCTGCCGTTCGGGATCCTGGTCGTCGGGCTCTCGCTGATCCTGCTGGCGATGGTGTTCCGCTCGATCTGGGTGCCGATCAAGGCCACCATCGGCTACCTGCTCTCGGTTGGCGCGGCGTTCGGCGCGACGTCCTTCGTGTTCGTCCAAGGACATCTCGCGGACGCGCTCAACGTGACGCACACCGGCAGCGTGATCAGCTTCCTGCCGATCATCCTCATGGGTGTCCTCTTCGGACTCGCCATGGACTACGAGGTCTTCCTCGTTTCGCGGATCCGCGAGGACTATGTCCACAAGGGCGATCCGCACCACGCGATCGAGTCCGGGTTCGTCTCCGCCTCGCGTGTGGTCGTCGCGGCGGCGGTGATCATGTTCGCGGTCTTCGCCGCGTTCGTGCCCGAAGGCAGCGCGACCATCAAGCCGATCGCGTTCAGCCTCGCCGTCGGGGTCTTCGTCGACGCGTTCATCGTGCGGATGACCCTGGTGCCCGCGGTCCTGGCGCTGCTTGGCCGCCGGGCCTGGGGGCTGCCGCCGAAGCTGGACCGGGTACTGCCGGTGTTCGACGCCGAAGGCGACGCCCTCGTCCACGAACTGCGGCTCGCCGACTGGCCCACCCCGAACAGCACCGAAGCGATCAGCGCCCGCGCGCTCCGGCTCGAAGACGACCGGGGCCGCCCGGTCTACACCGACCTCGACCTCCATCTGCCGTGCGGGGAAGTCCTCGTGCTGCACGGCACCGGCGCCTGCGGGAAGACGGCCCTGCTTTACACCCTCGCCGGGCGCGTCACCAAGTTCACCGGCGACCTCAAAGTGCTCGGCCGCGTGCTGCCCCAGCACACTCACGCCCTGCGCCGCGACGTCGCCGTCGTTCCCTGCCGCGACACCGGGGACCCGGCCCGGCAGATCGCTGCCGCCCTCGACGGCGACGCCGGACTGATCGTCGTCGACGACATCGACCTCGTGCTCCGCACCGACGTCCGCGATCAGGTCCGTGCCCTGCTCGCCGAGCGACGCACCCGCTCCGCCGGGCCCGCGACCTTCGTGCTGACCTGCCAGGACCCCGAGCGCATCCGGGACCTGCTGCCCGAGGCCGCTCACCTGCACGCCCTCACCGCCGCCCAGCCCGCCGAGGTCTCCTGATGCTCAAGCCCTTCGCCAATTCCGCCCGCGCCCTCGCCACGGGCCCGCTGACCTGGCGCACCTGGACCGGCCTCATCGCCGTCCCGCTCATCATCATGGGTTTGCTCACCTGGGCGTTCTGGAAGCCCGACACCAACCACGGCACCGCCAAGGCCGCCGTGGTCAACAACGACGAACCCGTCCAGGTCAACGGCCAGACCATCCCGCTCGGCCGCCAGCTCGCCGGATACCTCACCCACAGCGGCGACTCCGCCTACACCTGGGTCCTCACCGACGCCGACGACGCCGCGTCCGGCCTCGCCGACGGCAGCTACGCCGCCACGGTCACCATCCCGAAGGACTTCTCCGCCCGCGCCACCTCGGCCGCCACCGGCAAACCCCTCGAGGCCCGGCAGGCACAGCTGCAAGTGCGGACGTCCGACGCGGCCGGTGTCAGCGATCCCGGCCTGGCGGACCACATTGCCCAAGCCACGCAACGGACTTTGAACCAGCAGGTCGTACAGACCTATTTGGACAACGTCTACATCGGATTCACGACCCTCCACCAGAAGGTCGGCCAAGCCGCTGACGGCGCGACGCAGCTGGCCGACGGAAACCGTCAGCTGGACGACGCCGCCGGTCAGCTGCACACCGGCGCCGACCAGCTCGCCGCCGGAACCGCGCAGCTCGCCACCGGCTCCGGCAAGCTGGCTTCCGGGCTCACCCAGGCCGAGCGCGACACCGCGCAGCTGCCCGCGTTGACCCGGCAGCTGGCCGACGGCGCCGGCCAGGTCGCCGACGGCAACGAACAACTCGCCGGCGTGGTCGTGCCGCTGGCCAACCGGATCATCGCCGCTATCGACGCCCTGCCCTCGGCGAGCGGTGCGGCGACGCAATTCCAACAACTGGCCGGCCAGTGCGCGACCAACGGCGGTTCGGCCGCGTTCTGCGACGACCTCCGCCGGACCGCGGACCGGTTCACCACCGACGCGCAGAAGATCGACAACGCCAAAGCCGCCGTCCGCGCCAACGCCGTCAAGGCCCGCGACTCCATCCAGGCGCTGGCGACCGGGGCCCGCAAGGTCGCCGACGGCAACGCCCAGCTAGCCACGAAGTCCCAGGAACTGGCCACCGGCATCGCATCCGCCGCCAACGGCGCGAGGCAGCTCGACAACGGTGTCCAGCAAGCGAACTCCGGCGCGCAGAAGCTCGCCTCCGGAGCCGGCCAGCTCAAGGACGGGACCAAGAAAGCCGCCGACGGCGCCAAGGAACTCGCCACCCAGCTGGACCAGGGCCGCGACCAGGTGCCCAGCTACACCGACGCCGAACGCGCACATCTCAAGACCGTCGCCGCCGACCCCAGCACCGCCACGACAGACGGCACTCCGATCGGCCCCCTGGCCCTGACACTGTTCGCCGCGCTCGCCCTCTGGGCACTGGCCCTGGCCACCTACATCGTCACCCGGGCCGTGCCGGACGGCGTCCTCACCGCGCGCGAGCCCACCTGGCGGATCATCCTCCGCGCCGCCCTCCCCGGCGCGACCGCAGCCGCGCTGGCCGCGCTCGCCATCACCGCGATCGCCGTCCCCGTCCTGAAACTCGGCTTCGCCGGCACCATCGGCTTCCTGCTGATCGCGCTGCTGGCCGCATCGGCGTTCGTCGCCCTCAACCAGGCCGCCACGGCGATCTTCGGCCGCGCCGGCCGGATCGCCTCCCTGGCCGTGCTGGTCCTGGCAGGCGCGACCGGCGTCGTCTCGACGCTCCCCGGACCGCTGTACGCACTCGCGGACTACCTCCCGACCCACGGCGCCGTCCTGGCGCTGCGTGCCGCGGCCACCGACGGCACCGGCCTCACGACCGGCGTCGCCCAGCTCGCCGCGTGGCTGCTAGTCGGCACCCTCGTCTCGATCCTGATCACCGACCGCCGCCGGTACCTGTCCGCCAAGAGCATCCGGCTCCGCCACGCGCACCCGCTCGCGACCGTCTGACCGAGAGGGCCCTCCCATGAGCCGTGCCCAGCGCATCGACACCCACCAGCACCTCGTGCCGCCCCGCTATGCGGAGTGGATGCGCAACAAGGGGATCCGGCCTGGCGGGGTCGATCTGCCGTCGTGGTCGCCGTCGACCGCGCTGAAATTCATGGACAGCCACGGGATCGCCACCGGCATCCTGTCGCTGTCCACGCCGGGGGTCTACTTCGGCGACGTCGCCGAGGCACGCCGTTGGGCCCGAGACGTCAACGAGTACACCGCTTCGGTGGTCGCGGATCGCCCAGCTCGCTTCGGGTTCTTCGCCACCCTGACCCTGCCCGACGTCGAAGGCGCGCTCGCCGAAGCCGAGTACGCCCTCGACACCCTGCACGCCGACGGCATCGTGCTGCTGGCCAACAACGACGGCCGCTACCTCGGCGACCCCGGCTTCGGACCGCTGCTGAAATTCCTCCACGATCGGCAGGCCGCGGTGTTCATCCACCCCGGTGAACTGCCCGCCCCCGAAGTGCCCGGCATCCCGACGTTCACCGCGGACTTCCTGCTCGATACCACCCGCACGGCGATCAGCCTGATCCTGTCGGGGGCGATGGCGAAGTACCCGGGGATCAAGTTCATCCTCGCCCACGCGGGCGGGTTCGTGCCCTACATCTCCTACCGCATCCTGCTCACGATGCTGAGCACCAAGAACAAGGCGCAGCAGGCGTGGGCGCTGCTGGACCAGAAACACCAGGTGCCCAAGCAACTCGCCGTGCTACGCCAGTTCTACTACGACATCGCGCTGTCGGCCTCACCCGCGGCCCTGCCGAGCCTGCTGGAAGTGGCCGCCCCGGACCACATCACCTACGGCAGCGACTTCCCCTTCGCCCCGTCGCCTGCGGTGTCGTTCCTGAACAAGCAATTCGAACGCTACCCGCTGGACGGCTCACTGCGCGCGGCCATCGACCGCGGCAACTCGGAGAACCTGTTCCCGCGCCTCAAAAACTGACTATGCTCACCGAACCGGCGGCCACGGAACGCCCCACTGAGGAACGTGCCGTCATGCCGAACAGCACGTGTGAGAGAACGGGTCAGTGCACGTCTGTGAGCGGGGAGCAGTCGCTATGGCGAGCGGCCGCGTTGTCGGAGCCAGGGTTCGAGCGTGGCCAGCGTATGCGTGACGTCGCCATGGAAGCCGAGTTCCTCGGCCTCGACGAGACCGGATTGCAGGGCGAGCAGCTTGAACGTGCGGCGTCCGGATATCACGGCGCCGGTCGACGCGGCCTCGGCGTACACCTGTCCGTTGATTCCCTCAGACATCCGGTCGCCGAGCCAGTTGAACTGCCGCCTGCCGTCGCGGCCGAGTTCCTGGCCCGGCCGGTCGTCCTCGCGCCTCGGGACGCCGGGTCAGAGGAGGTAGGCGGTGATCGTGGCGACGACGAAGATCCCCCAGGCGATGGTGACCCATCGAAAAGGGGAGCGGCCCTTGCCGAGTGCGCTGCCGGAGCCGATAGCGCCGACGAGCAGCCCGGCCACCAGCCCCAGCCCCGGTAGGCCGGCGACGAAGCCTGGGCCCAGGGCCATGCAGGGTGCGCTGCGGCCCGAGCCGCTGCGGCAGTCGGCCATCACCAGGTAGAACCACGACAGCAGGGACACGCCGGCCCCGATGACTAGCAAGATCACCAACGCGACGACCGCCCCGTTGCCTGCTCGGTTCGGTGCAGGATCGGGATCAGACGTGCTCATGGTTACGATCTCCCGGGTTCACGACGTGGGGGTAGGGCTGCCGCGCCGGTGTGCTTCTGCTGTCCGGTGGCATCCGGTGGACACTGAAATGTCGGTGTTCTTGCCGGTCCCGAAAGAGAGAAGGGCGCCGTCGGGTTTGCCGACCACGACATCGTGGTCTTGGGACTTGTCACTGAAGACCTTGGGGGTGGGGTTAAGCCGTAGTTGGCGGCGATCTGCCGCGACGCATTGGTGGTCAAAACCCTCGTGGGTATCAGCTGCTCGCACGGCCGCGCCAGTAGGCCAGGCTGTCGCGTGTGGACACGGTATCGGGGTGAGCTGCCCCGAGAACGCGCAGCCGGTCGGCGAGGAGCTTGTCCAGTTCCACGACGGCGGTCGGCGCATCACCCGTCTCACCACGCAAACCGGCAAGGCTGTGGCGGGTGGTCAGGGTATCGGGGTGGTCGGGACCGAGGACGCGCAGTTCGTCCTCGAGGAGCCGTTCGAACGCGGTCGCGGCGGCGGCCAGGTCACCCAGCTTGCCTTGCGAACCGGCGAGGCTGCGGCGGGTAGCCAGGGTGTCCGGGTGGTCTGGGCCGAGGACGCGCAGCCGGTCGGCCAGAACCGCTTCGAGCGCGGCCGCGGCCTCAGCTACGTTGCCCGCCTTGCCGTGCAGTGTGGCCAGGCGGTAGCGGGTCGACAGCACGTGACGGTGGTTTGGGCCGAGGACGCGCAGTTCGTCCTCGAGGAGTTGCTCGAACGCGGTCGCGGCGGCGCTCAAGTCGCCTGCTTCGCCGCGGAAATGAGCGAGCTTGTAGCGAGTCGACAAGGTCTGGCGGTGGTCTGGGCCGAGGATGCGCAGCCGGTCGGCCAGAACCGCTTCGAGCGCGGCCGCGGCCTCAGCTACGTTGCCCGCCTTGCCGTGCAGTGTGGCCAGGCTGTGGCGGGCAGCCAAGGTATCGGGGTGGTCGGGGCCAAGGTGGTGATGTGCCGTTGTGCACAGCCGGTCGAAGTATTCACGCGCTTCGGTGACCAAGCCCGAGTCGTCGAGACTGTAACCGGCGCGGAACAGCAGTCGGTGAGCGCCGGGCGTCCAAAGATGCGACCCGCTGACGTCGGCCAGGGCAGCCGTGTTGGCGCGCAGCACCTGCCCGAGACGGGTATCGCGTTCGACGTCCGGCCAAATCCGCAGGAGCGCGTCTGCCGCCGTACGTGCCAGCGTCGGCAGTTCGCCCGGTGGCAGTGCGTCCCGGGTGGCGCGCTGGACCAGGGCGTGCACCCGCACAGTGGGAAACCTCAGCCCTGTGCCGTGTGTGATGAGGTTGAGACGGTGCAAGCACGTCAGCCCATCCCGAGCCTGCTCGGGACCGACCCGCCCTCCGCTGGTCGTGGCCAGCAAGGTGGTGACCGCATCGACAACGAACACGTCGACCGGAATGCCGTTGGCGTCGAGCAAGCCGGCCATTTCGAGCAGCGGCCGGGCCAACCCCGGGGGAGCGAGCCGGTTCGCTTGCTCGAGCGACAGCGACCACGTCGTCGCGACGGTGGCGCGTTGCTCGTCGGGCAGCCAATCGGACTCGGGAAACAACGTGGCCAGCTGCCGGTGACGCTCGTTCCACCGCGCGAGGTAAGCGGTACAGGACAGTCCGCGATCCAGCATGTAGGCGCACGCCTGAGCCAGCGCCAGCGGCAGGTGTCCCAGCGCGTTCGCCAGCGCGGGAAGGTCGTCGCGAAGGTCTGGGCTGTCGTCGAGAACGTCGTCGAGGTAGGCGTGCGCTTCGTCCGGGGTGAACACGTCGACGTCGATCCGGCGGCGGTGCGGGCCGCGGAGGGCGGCGTCGCGGCGGCGGGTGGTCACGACCACGCGGCCGGACGGAACCGGCGGTGGCCACAGCCCTTCCACGTCGCGGGGGTGCTGGAGATCGTCCAAGACGATCAACCACCGTGCCCGTGCTGTGGCCAGCCACGCGAGCAACCGCCGGGCGCCGTGTTCCGGGTCGGAATCGGTGAAACCGGTCAGGTCGGCGGCGAGCTGGGCGTAAGCGGACACGATCGCGTCCCGCGAACCGGCGGTCACCCAGATCAGCAGATCGACCGAACCCGCCGCCCACGCCCGCTCCGCGTAGTCCAGGACGAGCTGGCTCTTGCCGACTCCTCCCAGGCCTGTCACCACCCCCGTCAAAGCGGCCGGGCCGGAACTCGGGGCCGGGGCGTCACCGTGACCGAGGACGCGAGCAAGTTCGCCGGCCGCGGCGCGGGGCTGAAACGCGGTCGCACGGTGCGGCATGGACGCGGTCCGGTACGGCAGCGTAATGGCCGGCCGGCCGGGGGAGTGGAAATGAACACCGCCGTTGACGGTGCCGGCCTGGATGAGGTGCCCGTCGACATCACCGGTGACAAGGTTGGTCACGTGAGCGTCATCCGCGGCGCCAGAGCCCATGGAGCCGAGTATCGCACCGCTGTACGTGCCGCGCGGCCCGTTCTGTGAAATCCAGTGCCTGTTCCGCATTCCCCAAAGTCAGCAACGTGAGCCGCTGCTCAACAGCGGGAGGAGAAGGGCTGTCGACGATCTGTTGTGCCATTTCGCTGATCGGTTTGCCACGGGCGTAAGCGTGTGCGCGGATGAGCGCCGGCGCGTCGGTGGAGTCAGAAGAGGTTGGGTCGACGGCGTGCCAGGCGGCTCGCCCGTTCGGCGAGCCACAGTGATGGCAGCACGGTGAACGTCGCTCGCAAGGTCCACTTCGGACGATCGTCCTGACGATACCGCCGGAAAATTCCCTGTGCGGCGGGCATGTCGAGCATGGTGGAGACGCAGACCGGCCCTTTCCCTCTATCAGCCCCGCTCGTACTCGAAAATCCCGCAGCCCCGACCGTGGTGGGAGGTGTCACCGAACTGGGGGACAAGATGCGCGTCCTGCGCAGCTTCGGCACCGGCTGAACCAGCCGCCTCCTGCAGGACGCCCTCGCCGTCATGCTCACCGACCAGGACACGGTAGTCCACATAGAACAGAGCAAAGTGCACTACGCCGCCCCGCCATACCGTGCTCCGCTCCGCACGGGCACAGCACGGCGTCACCGCGATCGGTACCGACGGGCTCGCCCTCTGGATCCCCGTCCGCGACGAAACCGACGCCCTGGTCACCCTTGCCACCGACGGAATCGCCGTCGCGCCCGGCAGCCGCTACCACACCCAAGTCAGCGCCGTAGCCGGGTGGCCGCGGCCAGGATCGGGGTGGCCACCGCGGTGGCCGCGGCGCCGAGGGTGGTGTCGGTGGCCAGGATCCAGCGGACGGTTTCATGGCCAGCGTGAGGACTTCGCCGCCACGCAGGCGCATCCCGGCTTCGAAGCGCCCGATCGCGTCGTCGAGGGTCGTGGTGCCGTCGGTGGTCGTGTTGAGCTGGTCGAGCAGATCGGCGGCGTCACGGATGGCCGCGCCGGCACCCATGCCGGCGGTGGGAGGTGTGGCGTGGACGGCGTCGCCGAGGGCGGTGATCCGGCCGGTCTTCCACGGCGCGAGGTCGGTGGCGCGGGTCGAGGCGGCGTTGAACCGGAACGCGGCCACACTGGCCGGGTCGGCGCGGGCGATGACCTCCAGCGTGTGCCCGGACCACCCGCGGTCGCGGAACCGGCCGAGCAGCGCGGTCTGCAGCTGGGCGCCGCGCAGGTCGCGCAGGGACTCGGTCCTGGCGGACTCGGGGAACATCGCGCCCCAGATGTAGGTGGGGCCGGTGGTGACCGACATCCGCAGTTCGGGGGCGTCGAGGGCGGCATTGCCGACCGGGTCGAGGAATCCGATGTAGAGCGCGGCGCCGCGCGGGCCGATCGCCAGCGCCGAGCGCGGCCCGAGGCGCTGTTGTTCAGCGGGGCTGAGGTCGGTGCGCCGGGTGCGCCCGGAGAATCCGATGATGCCGGCCGGGCGGCTGGTCGGGCCCGCCGCCAGGTGCCGGGCGACGACCGAGTGGGTGCCGTCCGCGCCGACCACCAGATCCGCGGTGACCGACGTACCGTCGGCGAACGTCACCCGTGGCGTCCCGCGCTCGTCGTGATCGACACCCGACACCTCCCGCCCGAGACGCAGGTCGTCACCGACGGCTTCGGCCAGCAGCGTGCGCAGCGTGATGCGATCGACGTCGATGCTCGCGCTGCCGGTCAGGTCCGGGCCGTGCCCGAGCAGACGGCCGCGCCGGTCCCAGAACGCGTCCCGCTCCCGCAGCCGCAGCGCCGATCCCGACGCCAGCAGCCGCCGCATGATCTCCGGCGCCACCAACCGTTCCAGCGCCGACTGGGCCCGCTGGTCAAGGGTGATGTGGTAGCCGCCGGTCGCGGCGACATCGGTGTCACGGTCGTACACCGCCGTCTCGTATCCGGCGCGGCGCAACCCGGCACCCAACGCGAGCCCGCCGATCCCGCCCCCGACCACGACGACGCGCATGCTCATCCATCCTCCACTGCCGAGTGATCACTTGTCCGAACAGGACGGTGCCATCGGTAGTGGACACCGAATGACCAGTACCGGTGTCAGGATGGGACGATGGCGAGCACCTCACATCGAGCGTTGCGGCTGCTGTCCCTGCTGGGATCGCGCCGGCAGTGGCCCCTGCGCGACCTCGCCGCCCGGCTCGAGGTCAGCGAGCGCACTGTCCGGCGCGACCTGGACACGCTGCGCGGGCTCGGCTACCCGATCACGACCGTTCGCGGTCCCGACGGCGGCTACCGGCTCGGCTCCGGGCACACCGTGCCGCTGCTGTTCGACCACGACCAGGCGCTCGCGATCGCCGTCGCGCTGCAGACCGCGCCCGGCACCGTGTTCGGCCTGCAGGACGACACCGCCCGCGCACTGGCCACCTTGCAGCAAGCCATGCCCGAGACGCTGCGTGCCGCGATGGAATCCCTGCGGCTGACCCGGCTGCGGAACTACTGGGAGTTCCCCGTGCCACCGATCGATCCCGCCGCGCTCAGCGCCGTCGGCACCGCGGTACGGCACCGCCGCGTCCTTGTCACCGAACTCCTGCGCCCCGACGGGACGCGTCCCGCCCCCGAAGACCACGACTTCGCCATTGCCCATCGCATCGAGCCCCACCACCTCGTGGTGTGGGCGGGCCGGTGGTACGTCGTCGCCTACGACCTCGACCACCGCCAGTGGCGAGTACACCGTGTGGACCGGCTGCACCCCCGCCCCACGACCTCCCGCTTCAGCCATCGTGACCTGCCCGGCGACGATCTCGCCCACTTCGTCATGAGCAGCCACGACCGTGGCGACACTCCCGCGGCCTGGCAATGCACCGGCAGCGCACGACTCAACCTGCCCGCCGGCATCGTGGCCCGCGGGGCGCCCCGCGGCTCCGTGGTCGAACACCTCGACCCCGAGCACTGCCGCCTCACTCTCGGCGCCTGGTCCTGGGCAGGCATCGCCGGAATCCTCGCCACCTTCGACACCGATCTCACAGACCTGCATCCAGCCGAACTCCGCAAGGCGTGCCGGCACCTCGCGCACCGCTATCTGGCGATACCCGAGACCTGACTCGCGTTCACCGAACGGCCGGCTTCACGCTCGGCTCGAATGCGGCTGACGTCGCCCGGTCCGCTCTCGAGCGTGCGGACCGGGCCCGGCAGATCGGACCTCACTGCCGCCGGGCGCGGCGTTTCCGGCCGGCGAGCAGGAACCCGGTGCCTCCGGCGATGAGCGCCGCCGCGAGGACCAGCAACGCCGGCAGCAGGGGAATCCCGGTGCTCGCCAGGGGTGCCTGGGCCTGCGGTGCCGGGGGTGCCGGGTTTTCCGGCGGCGCGGGAGGTGTGGTGGACGTGGGCGGAGTGGGCGGCGGCGGGAGGTAGACCCCGGCGTCGATCGTGTGGTCCACACCACCGGGGTTGGCCGGTGCGGTGACCGGTGCGTATCCGTTGCAGAGCCGCCCCGTGGCAGGCGGGACCACATTGGAGTCGTGCGCCCGGTCGGGTCCGGCCGTGGGCAGGGTGAACCGCAGGTCCGTCGCCGGTGGCTGGGCGGGCACGTTGCTCGTGTTCGCGGTGCAGACGTCGAACTGCACGGTGTACTTCGCGTCCCGGGTGAGCTGGTATTTGGCTCCCACACCGCCGAAGTAGTATTCGCCGGCCGCGTCGGTCCTGGTCGTGGCGACCTGTTTGCCCGCGGCGTCCAGCAGGTTCACCGTCGCGTCCTTGAGCGGGACCTCGTCGGTGTGGTTCGGGTCCTGGATGCCGTTGTGGTCGCCGTCGAACCAGACGAGGTTGCCGATCTGGATCGGCGCGTTCGCCGCCTGGTACGCGATGTCCCCGAGCCCGCCCGCCTTGCCGAAGCTGTTCGTGGGATCGACGAACTGGTAGCCGTGCGCGGGATTGTCGTGGCCGGGACCGACGCCGGTTTCGACGTGGTAGTAGCCGACGCCGTCGGAGCTGATGTTCTGGGCCGGGTCGAGCTGGGTGCTGATCACCCACTGCTGCTGCGGGATGTAGGCCACCGATCCCTGTGCCGCTTCCTGGTGCAGGCCGTTGCCCGATCTGTTCGGGTCGAAGAAGTCGCCGTGGAAGTACTCGACGACACCGTCGGGTTCGTGGCCGTTGGTGGCGTAGGTGCTGTGGTTCGGGCACTTTCCGGTGCCCTCCCAGTCGTATCCGCCGCCCGGCGTCGCGCACGCCATGGTGATGTCGCCGCCGGACATGCCGGAGTTCACCTCGTTGTGTCCCGGCCGCGGGTCGAGGCCGGAGCCGACGACGTCCATGAACCGGTCCCGGAACCCGAGGATCATCGACCCGTCTCGGGTGAACGCCATGCTCGCCAGCGCCGGCTGCGGATTGATGGCCGGGCCGTGCTTGACGTATTTGTCCCAAGTGGACAGATCGTTGCTCCACGGGTTCCAGTGACTGGTGTCCGGATCCGTGATGGAGGCGATGACATACCCGCGGTCGTAGTCGAGGGCGTGGCTGAGCACCGGGGTGAAGGTCGTGCCGTCGTAGGTGTAGACGACGGCCCTCAGGTCTTGCCGCCGCTGACTGCTTTCGGCGGAACAGACCCCGCCGACGTAGAGCTTCGCGTCGTGCGCGGCGAGCCCGAACGGCCGCCAGTCACCCGGCGCGGCACACCCCGGGTCCGGGATCGGCACGGTCTTGCCTGCCTGCGCGGTGGCCCCGGTCGCGTCGAAACTCACCAATGACCGTGTCCGCAGATTCACCGCGTACAGCGTTTGGCCGTCCTCGGTCAGCGTAATGCCGCCTACGCTTTCCTTACCCGGCACGTCCACGAATTGCGGATCCTTACGCATGTCGGCGTCGCCGTGCGCGGTTATCGTGGCGTCCGGCACCGTCGCGAATAATTGTGGCGCGCCGGATCCCGAGACCGGCGTCGTGTAGATGGCCCCGCCGCCCTCCGGGCCGTAGACGGTAAAGCGCTTCGCGAACGCGGATTGGAATACGCGGTCGCGGTATTTGTCGTAGGCCAGGCCCCAGGTCGTGCCCACCTGGGACTGGGTGTTCAGCACGGTCGGACAGACCGCGTCCGCCGGGCACGTGCCACGCAGGCCGCGGTCGAACGCGACCAGCGCGCGGCTCTTCGGATCGGGGGTGCTGCCGTCGGTGTTGACCGCGGGGCTCTGCACGGGGACGTAGTAGCGGGCGTCCGGCAGCGTGTGGTCGGCCGGGTTCCAGACCGCGGTGACGACCGAAACGTCCTTGCCGTCACGGAGATCGACGAACGAGGTGAAGCTGTCGAAGTGGTTTTTCCCGGTCGACGCCGGGGCGGCCTGCAAATACGCGCGGTACTGCTCCGGAATGGACACGTCCACGCGGTACCGGCCGCCGCGCAGTTCTCCCGGATCGGTCAGGACGACCTTTCCCGTCGAGCCCGTGCGCCCGTGGAGGCGGTGGCCCGCCGGGTCGGTGATGTCGACGGCCATGCCTTCCTGCGGCGTGTCCATCGCCGCGTTGATGACGCCGGTGCCGAAGAAGTCCCGTAACACTTGGACGGTCAATGTCCCGTCCGCGCCCGGTGCGGGAGCCGCGTGTGCGGCCGGGGCGGTGCCGAATACCAGAAGTGCCGCCGACAGCAGGGAGGAGAGCCGGACGGCTCTGCTCGCCGCAATGCCTCTTCCGCTGCCTTTTTCGCCGCGTCTTCCGCCGCTCCGGCTCATGATTTGCTGCGTCCCCTCGCTCCGACCAGCACAGTCGACTCCGCGCCGGGGCGGCAGGCTTGCGCGCCCGGATCCGGAGGTCGCCATATTCAACCAGAAAAATGGTCACTCGCGAATGCGAAACTTGGGTGAATCATCGGGGAACCGCTTTCCTGCTACGGTCACTTGCCGTGCTGGCCAGAGCGGGAAGAGGGAAATCCGTGCCGTGGGTGAAGCGCCGGTGGGTGATCGCGGCCGGAGTCGCGATACTGGTCGTGGTCGCCGCGCTCACCTATCTCGTCACCGGTGATTCCGCGGGGACGAGTCCCCGCGCGCTGACCCCGGACGAAGTGAGCAGGCTGGCGATCACCCGGTTCCGCAATCACGAGGCGCGCGGCCGCGCCGTCACGATCACCGTGCCGGATCCGGCGGGCGCGCTCGTCGTCACCGGTTCGGTCGACTACCGCGCCAAGATCGGCTATGGGGTGGTGAAAGGCAAGGGCCGCAACGATTCCGGCAATGGGCTGGTCCAGTGGACGACCCACAGCCTCGCGCTGCACCCGATGGCGGACACGCCGGGCCAGGCCCCGGACGTACCGCCCGCGACTGGCTGGTATCGCCGTCCACTCGCCACGGCGGGCGGAGCGCTGGACCGCGCGCTGGCGATCGTGCTCGGCCTGGGGAGCGACCGGCCGGACAACGCGCAGTTGCTGCCGCAGAACGGCGCGGCCTGGGTGGGCACCGATCAGATCGGCGGCCACGCGGTCGACATCTTCACCGGCCCGGAATCGCGGGAGCGGCCCGGCACCGCGGATTCGGTGCGCTACTGGCTCGACGCGAACGGCGTCATGTATCGCGCCCAGGCAGCGGTCCCGGCCGAGCCGGAACCGGTCGTCATCGATTTCGACACCGGCAAATATACCGTTGTGCCGCCGATTCCCGGCCTCACGTCCGGCGGCTGACCTCAGGAAACCGGAATCGCCGCACGATCGGAGAACAACGAGACCGGCGGCACCCCGGCGGCGGCGACGTCCGGGAACACCGGCGCCGCGGGCAGCACCGTCGGCCCCGCGGTCAGCGCGTCCGGAAACTGCGGTTGCACCGGCGGTACCGCCACTTCGGTGAACGGAATTCCCGGCGGCGGTTTCGGCCGGGGCCAGGTGCCGGACGGCGACGCCGCCCCGGCGGCCGCCGGGCAGCGGGCGCCTGCCGTCAGCCCGTCCGGCATCGTGCGCAGTGTCCCGGCGTCCTGTACGCAGTTCCCGCTTCCCTTGGCCACACCGGGGAACGTCCAGCCGACATCGATGCCGTTCGCGGCGAAGGCACCGTCCACGATCCTGTTCCCCTGCGGCGGGATGTCCTGGGTCGCGGTCAGCACCACACCGGCGTGCACATTGCCGGTGATCCTGTTGCGCAGCACCTCGTTGCCACTGCCGCCGTCGATCCCGACCCCGATTCCCCAGCCGCCGTCGGCCTGTTCCGGCGTGGCCTGCTGCTGGTTGGCCGCGACCAGATTGCCGGCGATGACGGCACCGTGTTGCGGAAGCAGTTTCTCCTGGTGATCCGAGTTGGTGGTCAGTCCGACGCGGTTGCCGCTGAACCGGTTTCCCACCACGTACAGGTCTCCGCCCGCGTTGGTCCCCTCGTAGCCGACCGCGTTGAGTTCGGCGACGTTGTCGCGCACCACGATCCCGCAGGGTTTGCACTGTCCGACATAGATCCCCGAATCGGCGCCACCCGAGGCGTACGAATGTTCGATCACGCCGTTCTGCGCGGAGAAGGCGTAGATACCGTAGAGCCCGTTCCGGGTGGCGGTCACGTGCGAAACCAGGAACGAGTTCAGGAAACGGATCGGCTCGTCACCCGTGTCGTACCCGCCGCCCCGGCCCGGCAGTCCCGTGGCCGCTTTCGCCGAACCGGTGACCAGCACACCGTTCTGCAGATTGTTCCGGACGGTCAGGTTTTCCACCGCCACACCGGAAGCAGCGACGACGACGCCGTTGTCCTGCCGCAACCGGCCGTCGATGACGACCTTTTCCCGCACTTCACCGCGGAGCGTGACCCGCGCGGTGGTGATCTTCACCGACTCGTGGTACTCACCAGGGGCGACGAGCACCAGATCTCCGGACTGGGCCAGGGAAATCGCCGCCGAGATCGTCGGCGCGTCGGCGGGCACTCGGATCGTCACGTGCGCGCCGTCCGGCCGGTGTCCCTGTTCGGCCGGTGCGCCGCAGCCGCCGAGCGCTGTGGTGAAAAGCCCCAGAATCGCCACCACGACAGGAAGATCACGTCGACGCATCCGCTCAGTCTGGCACAGCCGCCGGAACCGCCCGCCTCGCCGTGTGTCACGCTGCCCGTCGTGACCGCCGCCGATCGCAGCCCGTCCCGTCGTGCCTTCCTCGGTGCCGCCGGTGCCATGGTGACGGCCGGTTTCGCCGCCGGTTGCTCCGCCGAACCCGCCACGACACCCGGTACCGCGCCCGGTCCCGTCCCGGCCACCGGGCCGCATCAGGCCGGGATCACGCTTCCCGCGCAACCGCAATCCCACTTGGTGATCGTCGTCGCCGACTTCGACGATTCCGCCGAGGCCGGGCCGATTCTCGCCGCTCTGGGCCGGAGCGTCCTGGCACTCACCGGCGGAGCCGACGACCGCCTGCTGGGCCTGCCGGCGGACGACCTCACGGTGACGATCGGGCTGGGCCCCCGGCTCGTGCGGAGGATCGACCCCGGACTGCCGGGCGCGACCGATCTCGTTCCGTCGTCCCGGGAAGAAATCGCTCCGCAAGCACGCGGCGGCGACCTGCTGCTCCAGTTGTGCGCGAGTGACCCGCTGGTTCTCTCGGTCGCCGCGGCGGCGCTGCTGGCGGCGGCGGGCGAGAAGGTACGCGAACGCTGGCGGCAGTCCGGCAGGCGCGGACGGCACGTGCCGGTCTCCGAAGGCCTGACCGCGCCCCGGAACCTGCTCGGGTTCGCCGACGGCATCGTGGGCCCGCACAGCGTTCCCGAACAGCAACGGGGATTGTGGCTCGCGGGGCCACCACGGGTCGCGGGCGGCACGATCGCCGTCGTCCGGCGGATGGAACTCGACCTGCCGCGCTTCGCCGGCCTGAGCGTCGCCGCGCAGGAGGCCGTCATCGGCCGCCGCCGCGACTCCGGAATCCCGTTGTCCGGCGGGATCATCGCCGACGGCCCCGATCTCGGCGCCAAGACTCCCGACGGGCGGTATCTGGTCCCCGCGGACGCCCACGTCCGCCGCGCCCACGCCAACCTCGTCGGCGTCGACCTCATGCTCCGCCGTTCCTACAGCATGGACGAACCCCAGCCAGGCCTGGTGTTCATCAGCTTCCAGAACGACCTGCGGACCTTCACCGCGACCCTCACCCACATGGAAGCGTCGGACGCGCTGCTGCCGTTCACCACCACCACGGCCAGCGGCACCTTCCTGATCCTCCCCGGCTTCGATCAGCGCGTACCGCTGGGAGCCTCCCTGTTCCCGTGAACCACACCCCAGCCGATCTCCGCGGTCATTCCTCGCGCGGGTGAGTGACTTCGGGCCCTGCACGTCATGCCCGGACAGCCGCGATACTGGAACCCCGACGTGTCACGAGCGTGGGTGGAGGTGATGTCATGGCTTCCTCCGTGCCGCGCGAGCCGAACCCCAGTCCTGCTGTGCCGTTTCCGGTGGTGGCCCTCGTGACCGCCGCTTCGGAGCTTGACGGGCTCGCCGCGGTCGTACGGGTTCTGGCGGCGCTGCCGCTGGGGCTGCCGGCCGCGCTGGTGGTGGCCAAGCACATCCAGGCCGGCGACGCGGAACGGGTCGTGCACCTGCTGGGCAGGCACACCGACTTGACCGTGCGCGCGGCCAGCCATCCCGACAAGCTGTCCGCGGGCGTAGTGCTGGTCGCACCCTCCGCCGGGCAGCTGCTGGTCACCGGTGACGGGCGGGTCGGCATCGTGCGGACGCACGCCGGCCGGCCGCAACCACCCGCGGCGGATCTGCTGCTCATCACCCTCGCCAACAGTTGCGGCCCCCGCGCGCTGGCCGTGCTGATGACCGGGCAGGCCCCCGACCCGTTGGCCGGGCTGCGCGCGATCGACCACCACGGTGGCACGGTCTTCGCCCACGACACCGTGCGCACGACGCGCACCGCACGGACCTTGGTCCAACGCTGGCTCCCGCTCGCCGACATCGCCCCGGCCATCGTCGGCTGGGCGCGCGACCACCAGCCGTAGCCGTCGTTCCCGGACCGGCACTGTGTCCACATGCGACACTCGAGAGGGTCGTCCGAGGGGTGTTCGCCCTCGGACGACCCGGGCCTGGTGGAGGGGTTGTGGTGTGCCGGCCTGGCCAGCCGTGGTCGTTCAGAGGCTGCGGGCGGCGATGTCGCCGTGGGACGTGGTGGCGTGGATCTCGAGTTCGGCCGTCCCGTTGTTCTTGAGGGTGTTGCTGATGCGGCCGTAGGAGGTGCCCGCGTCGAGGGAGGCCGAGACCCCGGCGGCGGCGCCGACGGAGATGCCACCGGACTGGGTGGTGAGCACGACCGTGCCGCGGGTCGCCTCGGTGATCCGGATGTCGCCCCGGGTGGTGCTGATCCGGGCGGGGCCGTGCAGGCGGCCGACCTCGACGTCGCCGTCGACCGCGGTGAGGCGGACACCGTCGGCCTCGTCGATCTTGATCCGGCGGTACGCGCCGTCGAAGGCGACTTCACCCAGTCGGCCGACGCCGCGCAGCTCGGCGGCACCGGTCGTGGCCTCGACGCGGGAGCCGGCGGGCAGCTGGATGGTGACCCGCAGGGATCCGGTCGGGCCGAAGTACTGGTTCTTGGCCGCGGGGGTGTGGATCCGCAGGACGCCGTCGGTGTAGTCGACCGTGGTCAGCTCGGCCGCCTTCACGTCGCGGCCCTTCGTGGCGTCGGCGGGCAGGACCTCGACCACGGTATCGGCCCGGTCGGCGGCGACGAGCTGGACGCTTCCCGCGGGGATGTCCAGGACGGCGGAGATCGGGGCCGGGGTGGCGAACTTCTGCATCGTGCTCTCCTGACTGTTCGGGCTCCCCGCTGTCCGGGGCGCTGAAACCACGATCGCCCGCCCGGCTGACACCACCCGGCCACCGGGCTGACACGGTCCTGTCATGCCATCGGGCCTGCTCGCCGTGTTCCGGCGGCGGTCCGGACAGGGAGGCCCGGCACCCGGCTGCCGTGACGGCCGCGGCATGGGGCGTGGCGACCGTGGACGGCGGGTACGCGCTGGCCACCGCGCTCGTCTCGGGTGCGGTGATCGTGGTGCTCGCCGTGCGGACGGCGTGGACGTGAACGATCGTCGCTTACCCGGGTGACCTCGGCACGCACCGCTGACGCAGGGCAGGACGATGACATCCGAATTCCGGGGAAAGCGTGAATCGCCGCTCAGCGCGTCAATGCGATCGGCGTATACTGAGGGGTGCGACGCCGCCCTCCCGCGCGAAAAACCGAATCACTTTTTCCGGCACTCTCTGGACCTAGGAGTGGGAGCAATGGAAGGTCGCGTCGAGGCCACGGGCTACGGCTGGACCGTGGGCATCGAGGACAATCTCATCCTGTTTCGTCGCTTGCACGCGACGCACGAGCAAACCAGTATCCCGCTGCGCGACGTCGTCCGGGGGGGCCCCCGGCCACCCCCCGGGGGGGTCAAGGGCGTGGTCGTCGGCCGCCATAACCAAAATGAAACCACCAGAGTGCACTTCACCCGGAGTCAGGCACCCGATTTCGCGAAATTGTATTCATCTATTCAGGCTGCCCTGTCGCATCTCGCTTAGCGAGTACCTGGTCGACGCCGATCCGGTTCCGCTCGAAGGCGAGCGCGGAGGCGGCGAGGTAGAGCCGCCATACCCTGGCCCGCCCCGGCGTGACCAGGGCGATCGCCTCTGCCCAGTGCGTTTCCAGGTTCCGTACCCAGGCACGCAGTGTCGGCCCGTAGTGTTCGCGCAGCGCTTCGACGTGCCGGATCTCGAAGCCGGTGTCCTCGATCAGTTTCACCGTCGTGCCGAGCGGCGTCAGCTCCCCGTCGGGGAAGACGTACCGGTCGATGAACTCGTCGAGGCGGTAGGCTTTTTCGTCCGGCATCGGGCGGCGGGAGATCTGGTGGTTCAGTAGCCGTCCTCCTGGTTCGAGCAGGCCGTACAACGTCTCGGCGTACTGGCGATACCGGGCCGAGCCCACGTGTTCGGCCATCCCGATCGAGCAGATCGCGTCATAGGGGCCGTCGGTGATCTCCCGGTAGTCCTGGATCCGGATGTCCACCCGATCGGACAGCCCGGCGTGAGCGACGCGTTCGCGTGCCAGCGCGGCCTGCTCGGCGGAAATGGTGACGCCCACCGCGCGGGCGCCGTAGTGCCGCGCGGCGTGCAGCGCCATCGAACCCCAGCCGCAGCCGACGTCGAGCAGCCGATCTCCCTCGCGCAGGTCCAGCTTGCGGCAGACCAGATCGAGTTTGGCGGCCTGGGCGTCCTCCAGGGTGCCGAGCCCGCCGTCGGGGCCGTTCCAGTAGGCGCAGGAATAGACCATGGACGGGCCGAGCAGCAGCGCGTAGAAGTCGTTGCCCACGTCGTAGTGGTGGCTGATCGCCGCGCGGTCACGCCGCACGCTGTGCCGCGTGCCGCGCCGCCGCCGGTTTTCCTCCGGCGGTGGCGCCGGGGGAAAGCCGGGGCCACCGGCCAGAAGCACCATCTCGCGCAGCGCGGACATGGTCTGCCGGTCCCGCATTGTCGCGAGCGCGCGGCGCGCGTCGCGGTGCCACGATCGAGTGGCGTCGTGCTCGTCGACGAATCCGGCCAGCCGCTCCAGCGCGTCGAAGAGGTCACCGTCGACGTCGAGCTCGCCCGCGACCCACGCGCGAGCCAGGCCGAGTTTGCCCGGCCGCCACAGCAACCGCCGCAGCGCGCGCCGGTCACGGAACACCAGCGCTGGCGCGTCCGGGGGCCCCGCTTCGCTGCCGTCCCAGGCACGTATCCGTACGGGTAACGGGTCGCCGAGGACCGGCGTCATCGCCGCCGCCAGCCGGTCCGCCTTGCGCGCCATCGCGTACCTCCCTGAGGCAGTGTGCGACGCCACGTATCGGCGGGCAACCGGGTACACCTTCGTGGCTGAGCGCACCGGGCCGTGCGCCGGGGCACGGCCTCGCCGCGGGCCGGTCAGCGGGTGACGATGGCCGGATCGCTGGTGCCGGGCTTGCCGTTTTCGACGTGTCCGGCGAAGCGGCGCAGGAACGCCTTGTCCGTGCTCGAAGTGACGGTGATGTCGTACCAGTGGTGGTTCGCGCCGAGGGGTTCGGTGTGGGACACGGTCTGTCCCGGTTTCACCGTGAAGGTCGCCTTCCGCCCCCGGTAGGACTCGGTGAGGCTCAGGCGGCATTCGGCCGTGCCCGTGTTGGTCATGACGAGCTCGACGGCGTCGTTCGCGGGGCGGTGGCGGGCGGTGATCTCCGGGCCCGCGGCCGTGGTGTACCCGGCGAAGCCACGCAGGAAACCGTTCGGGCCGTGCACCGTGAGGTCGTATTTTCCTTGCTGCCCACCGGTGTGCCAGGTGTCGGCGATCGTCTTTCCCGCTTCGGTGGTGTACGTCCACGGCCCGTCCTTGCGGTTGCCGGACCGGACGTGGAAGCACACGCCGGCCGGGCCACCGCCGAAGGTCAGGGTCAGTCCGCCGATCGAGGGAGACACGACCACGTCGGTCCACGGCGCGTAGCGAAGCGGACGGGTGTGTTTCGAACCGGATTCCTGTTTGGGCAACACGGGATGCGCGGGCGGAGTGGAGCGGTAGACGGGTTCCGCCGGGGGTTTGCCATGGGGCTCGTACGCGGCGGTGCTCGGCAGTGACGGCTTCGCGGGGTGTTGCAGGGTGAAGTCGAAGGCGGCGGTGAGGTCGCCGCACACGGCGCGCCGCCACGGCGAGATGTTCGGTTCGCGCACGCCGAAACGGGTTTCCATGAGACGGAGGATCGACGTGTGGTCGAACACCTCGGAGCACACGAAACCGCCGGTGCTCCACGGCGAGACGACGAGCATGGGGACACGCTGGCCGAGGCCGTAGGGGCCGGCCGGATTGCCGGGGCTGCCGGGGTACTGCTCGCCGGTGGTGGCGACGGTGGACAGGCCCCGGTCGGCCGACGACGGCGGGAAGGGCTGGGGCACGTGGTCGAAGAAGCCGTCGTTCTCGTCGTAGGTGATGAGCAGGACGGTCTTGCTCCACACGTCGGGATTCGACGTGAGCGCTTCGAGGACGCGGGAGATGTACCAGGCGCCGTAGTTCGGCGGCCAGTTCGGGTGTTCGCAGAAGGCTTCCGGCGCGGCGATCCAGGAGATCTTCGGGAGTTTCCCGGCTTTGACGTCGGCGGTGAGGACGTCGAAATAGCCGTCGCCCTTCTTCGCGTTCGTGCCGGTGCGCGCCTTGTCGTAGAGCGGCTGACCGGGTTTGGCGTCGCGGTAGGAAGTGAAGTACAGCAACGAGTTGTCGCCGTAGTTGCCGCGGTAGGGATCGTCGATCCAGCCCCACTTGCCCGCCTTGTCGAGGCCGTCCCCGATGTCCTGATAGAACTTCCAGGAGACGCCCGCCTTTTCGAGACGCTCGGGGTAGGTCGTCCAGCCGTAGCCCGCCTCTTCGTTGCCGATGACGGGGCCGCCGCCCTTCCCGTCGTTGCCGACGTAGCCGGTGTACATGTAGTACCGGTTCGGGTCGGTCGGCCCGTTCAGCGAGCAGTGGTAGGCATCGCAGACGGTGAACGCGTCGGCGAGCGCGTAGTGGAACGGGATGTCCTCACGCGTCAGGTAGGCCATGGTCCGCGCGGTCTTGGCCGGGATCCACTGGTCGGCCTTGCCCTGGTTCCAGGCGCGGTGCCCGCCTGCCCAGCCGTGGTCGAGGCCTTCGATGCAGCGCATGCCCAGACCGGAGTCGGCGGGGTGATAGGGCAGCACGTCCTTGCCGCCGTCGGACTGGTACCAGACCGGTTTGCCGCTGTCGAGTGTGATGGGCCGGGGGTCGCCGAGGCCGCGGACGCCCTTCATCGAGCCGAAGTAGTGATCGAAGGAGCGGTTCTCCTGCATCAGCACGACGATGTGCTCGACGTCGGCGAGCGTGCCGGTGCGGCGCGCGGCGGGGATGGCGGCGGCGCGGGCGATGCTGTCCGACAACGCCGTGAGGCTCGCGGTCGCCCCGGCGATCTGCAGGAACCGCCTGCGGTTGAGTTCGGCCATGTCCTGGGTCCTCTCGCGCGCTGCGGGATGTGACGCGCCTCATAGGGGCGACTGGTCGTGGACATTTGTACATGTTTCGCGTACTGATGTCCACGCTTCGCCGGCGAAAAGTTGATGAATGCCGCGCGTATTGCGGGTTTTCGAGCACTTTCGTGCACTTCGGGTGCCCGCGACGGGCAGGCCCCGGGCGGCGTGATCTCCTAGTCCACTGTGGACTGACGGGACGTAGGTCCCGTCCGGTGGTGACGAAGGCATGCGGTGCCGAGGGGACCGGCCGGAATAGCGTCGGGTGCAGGCCCCGGACAGGGAGGTAACCCATGCGAGCCCGTGACGTGATGACCTCGCCGGTGATCACCGTCCGCACGGCGACGACGGCGAAGGAGGCGGCGGAAATCCTTGCGCGGCAAGGATTCACGGCGCTTCCGGTGGTGGACGACGACGATCGCCTGATCGGCATCGTCACCGAGGCGGATCTGATCCGCGACCGGATCCCGGCCGATCCGCGCTCGTGCCACGGCGAGGAGCCGCCGCGCCCGCGCGAGGAACCCGGGCTGACCGTGGGCGCGCTGATGACCAGCCCCGCGACCGGGATGTCGCCGGGCACCGACGTCGCCGATCTCACCCGCGCGCTGGTCGGCTCCGGCATCCGCGCGATGCCCGTCGTGGACGGCGCGAGGGTGATCGGCATCGTGACGCGCGGTGACATCGTCCGGGTGCTGGCGCGAGACGATCATGCGATCCTGAACGACGTCCGGCACCACCTGGAGATCTACGGCGGGCCGGACCGCTGGACCGTCGAGGTGGAAGACGGGGTCGTCCGGGTCGTCGACGCCTACGACGACGAAACCGATCGGCATGTGGCGGCCTTGCTGGCCCAGTCCGTCCCTGGCGTGGTGGACGCCCAGGTCGTTTCCGAACACGAGGAGAGCATCCGATGAGCGACACCATCCTGGTCGGGACCGACGGTTCGGACGGCGCGAACCGGGCCGTGGCCTGGGCCGCGGCGACCGCCGCCGTGCACGGCGACGTGCTGAGGATCGTGAGCGCGGTCAACATCGCCGGGCTGTACTACGGCGGTGGCGCGCCGCTCGGCGAGAGCATGCTGAACGACCTGCAGAAGGCGAGCGAAGGTTTCGTCCGCGAGGCGGAGGCACTCGCGCGGTCGCTGCGTCCCGGACTGCGGATCGAGGGCCGGACACAGCCGGAGGCACCGGTGCCACTGCTGGTCGAGCAGTCCCGGGACGCGCGGATGCTCGTCGTCGGCAGTGCCGGGCGTGGCCAGTTCCTGGCGACGGTGCTGGGTTCGACGACGTCGGCACTGGTGGGACACGCGCAGTGCCCGGTCGCGGTGGTGCGCGGCCGGGCGGTCGGCGGCGAGGTCCCGGACGACGGCCCGGTGGTGGCCGGGATCGACGGCAGTCCGACCAGCGAGCGCGCGATCGCCGTGGCGTTCGAGGAGGCGTCGTTGCGGAAGGCGCCGCTGGTGGCGTTGCACGCGTGGAGTGACGTCGTCTACGACTCCGCTCGCGCCACGGCCCGGTTGCTGCCCCAGTGGGAATCACTGGTGGCCGACGAGGAGCGGCTGCTCGCCGAGCGGCTCGCGGGCTGGCAGGAGAAGTACCCCGATGTCGAGATCAGCCGTGACGTGCGGCTGGACCGGCCGCGGCACGCGCTGCTGGAACTGTCCGAACGGGCGCGGCTCGTGGTGGTCGGCAGCCACGGCCGCGGTGGCTTCGCCGGGATGCTGCTGGGCTCGACCGGGCAGGCCCTCGTCCAGCACGCCGGCTGCCCGGTGCTGGTCGTGCGCCCGGAGGTCACCCGCTGACCCGCGGGTGGAAGCCGGGACGCCGCGGTGCCGTCCGCTGCGGGACTGAGGACTCCATGCGCGGGGCCTTTCGCTGTCTTTCACCCGGCAGGCGGAACGTCCAGCATCGGGGGTAACGGGGCGTGATGGAGTCAGGGATGAACGCGGATGCGACAGGGGACTGGTCGGCGGGCGACGTGGAGGTGCTCGCGCGGGCGGTGGTGCGGGCGCCGTCGGTGCACAACACCCAGCCGTGGCGGCTGGCGTTGCCGCCGGCGAGGGCCGAGGTCTTCGAACGTCCCGACCTGGCGCTGAACCGGCACGATCCGGACGGTCGTGACCGGCTCATCTCCTGTGGGGCGGCGTTGACGAACCTGGAGCTCGCCGTCCGGGTGCTCGGCCGCGGAGTGGCGCTCGCGCTTCCCGGGCCCGGTGCGGCGACCACCCTCGCCGGGGCCGTGCTGGTCACCGGGCAGGAGTCCCCGTCCGCGGCGGAACTGCACGCGTACCAGGCGATTTCCCGGCGGCGCAGCCACCGCCGCCGGTTCGCGGACTCCCCGGTCCCCGACGAAGCGGCCACCGCCGTCGCGAACGCGGCGACGGGGCCGGACGTCGTGGCCGCCCCGGTGCGGAAGACTCACCTCCCCGCCTTGGCCGGGCTGTTCGAACGGGCGGCGCGTGTCCTGCGTGGTGACCGCGAATACCAGGCGGAGCTGGCGGAGTGGACGACGGCGTGGCGTCCGGACGGGGTCGGTGACGGACTGCTCGCGCCTTCGCACGGCCGGGCGGGACCACTGTGGGCGGACCTCGTCCCGCCGCGGCACCGGGTCCCGGACCCGCAGACGCTGCTCACCCGGATGGAGCGCGAGCACCTGCTCTTCTTCGTCACGGCGGGTGATGACCGGGCGGATCACGTCCGTGCCGGCATGGCCATGCAGCGCGCGTGGCTGACCGCCGTCGACACGGGGCTCGCCGCTTCCGTGCTGACCCAGCCGCTGCACGTCGCCCCGGTCCGGGAACAGCTGGCGGAACGCCTGCGGTTGCCGGGCGTGCCGCAGCTGGTGATGCGGTTCGGGAGCCCGGCGGAACCGGTGGGCCGCCGGACACCGCGGCGTCCGAGCGCGGAGGTCCTCCACGAGGGACCGGCACGGACCGGGAGGCCGTCGCCTTGGCAGCGGAGTGGCGAGATGGAACCCTGATGGCGCGGGAGGCTTCGCGGAGAGCGCCTCAGGACATTACGGAGCGATGTGTGATGGGTGCGGGGGCGTCGGTACCGGGGTCGCTCACCGGTCTGCGTCTCGACGAGTTGCTGCACGAGGTGCAGGACCGGCTCACCGAGATCGCGAAGACCCGCGATCAGCTGCAGGGGCTCGTGGACGCGGTGATGGCGGTGGCCACCGGTCTGGAGCTGGATTCGACCTTGCAGCGCATCGTGCAGGCCGCGGTCGATCTCGTCGATGCGCGGTACGGAGCCCTCGGTGTGCTCGCCGAGGAAGAGGGATTGTCGGAGTTCGTCTACGTCGGCATCGACGCCGAGACCCGCGCGGGGATGGGACACCTGCCGGAGGGACGCGGCCTGCTCGGGATGCTGATCGAGGATCCGCGCCCGGTACGGGTACCGGATCTGACGCGGCATCCGGCGTCGGTGGGGTTCCCGGCGAATCATCCGCCGATGCACAGTTTTCTCGGCGTTCCGGTGCGGGTGCGGGACAAGGTCTTCGGGAATCTGTATCTCACCGAGAAGCGTGGCGCGGCCGAGTTCACCCCGGACGACGAGGTGGTGCTCGAGGCGCTGGCGGCCGCGGCCGGGGTGGCGATCGACAACGCGCGGATGTTCGAGCGGTCCAAGACCCGGGAACGCTGGCTGGCGGCGGTGGCCGAGATCAACGGCGGCCTGCTGGGCGGGGCGTCGGCGGCGGACACGCTCGGCCTGGTGGTCGAGCGGGCGTGCGAGGTGGTGGCCGCGGACGGCACGTTCATCCTGCTCGGCGAACCCGGCCCGGCGATGTCGGTGAGCGCGGCGTCCGGGGCGAGGGCGGGACTGGTGCTCGGCGCGTCGATCGCCATGGACAACACGGTGATCGACGAGGTCATGACGACCGGGCAACCGCGGCTGGTGCCCGACATCGACTCGGCGCTGCCGGGGGACCCGGAGCCCGCGATGGCCGGATTCGGGCCCGCTGCCGCGGTTCCGCTGGTCAGCACGGCCGGGGTCGGCGGCGTGCTGCTCGCCGTGCGGGACAAGGGCGCGGCGCAGTTCAAACCCGATCAGGTACCGATGCTGTCCTCGTTCGCCGATCAGGCGGCGGTGGCGCTGGAGTTCGCGGACAAGCAGCGCAGCCAGCGGCTGCTGGACGTGCTGGCCGACCGGGACCGCATCGCGCAGGACCTGCACGACCACGTCATCCAGCGGTTGTTCGCGACCGGGATGAGCCTGCAGAGCATCATGCCGCGAGTCGGGGACGAGCTCGCGCGGACCCGGGTCGCGACCGCGGTCGAGCAGCTGGACCAGACCGTGCGGGAGATCCGGACGTCGATCTTCGACCTGCACAGCGCCGGCACCGACGCCTCCTCCAGCCTGCGGCGCAGGCTGCTCGACCTGATCACCGAGCTGACCACGGCGACCACGGTCGCGCCCTCGGTACGGATCTCCGGCGCTGTCGACACACTCGTGCCGGGCGACCTGCGCGAGCACGCCGAAGCCGTGGTCCGGGAGGCGCTGAGCAACGCGCTGCGGCACTCGGGCGCCGACTGGATCTCCGTCGACGTCGTGGCGGGGGACGACCTGGTCATCACGGTCGCCGACAACGGGATCGGCCTCCCCGACGACGTTCCGCGCAGTGGCTTGGACAACCTCCGGCGGCGCGCGGAGCAGAACGACGGGACCGTGGCGTTCACCGCCGGGCCCGGCGGCGGGACCACGGTGACCTGGCGGGCTCCGTTGCGCCAGGCCTGACCGTTCCGGTGCCGCTCCGAGGAGCCCTTGGTTCCGGGAAGGCCGGGACCAACGTCCCGTGAGCCGGGGACCGGTGGTGGCGGCGAGACGGTGTGGCAGCGGGCGAAGCTGGACGGGCAACGGAGTTCGAGCCCGGGAGCTGTGATGACACGCTCACTGTCCATTGTGGTCGATCAGGCGCTCGCGGCGGCGGTGCGGGCTCCGTCGCCGCACAACAGCCAGCCGTGGCGGTTCGCGGTCGACCGCGAGCGGGTGGAGGTCCGGCTGGACCGTGACCGGGTGCTGAGTGTGGCCGATCCGGACGCGCACGAGGCCAGGCTGTCCTGTGGCGCGGCGCTGTTGAATCTCGTCGTTTCCTTGCGCTTTCAGGGTTTCGAGCCGCGCGTGCGGCTGTTGCCCGACGCCGCCGAGCCGGATCTGCTGGCGGTGGTGACCCACGACGGGAACCACCGCGTCTCGGTCGAGGACCAGACGCTCGCCGACGCGGTGTTTCGCAGGCATACCCATCGCCGGCCGTTTCTCGATCGGTCGGTGCCAGCCGGTATCCGGGCCGCGCTCGTTCGTGCGGCGGGCGGTGAGGGTGCCACTCTCCATTTCGTGGACGCCGAGTATGTCCGGCTCACCGCGCTCGCGCGGCGCGCGGAGTTCCTGCAGGCGGGCGATGACGCCTTTCGGGCCGAATCGGCGCGGTGGACGCGCCGCCACGCCGCGAGTCCGGACGGGGTGCCGCTGGGGGCGGCGGGTCCGCCGCCGGATCACGAGGGTGTGGTCGCGTTGCGGGAATCCCACCTCGATCCGGATCTTCCGGTGCGCGCGTATGAGCGGCAGCCCTTGCTCGCGGTCGTGCTCACGCCGGACGCCGGTCCGGCGGCGGATGTCCGCGCGGGCCTGGCGATGCAGCGGGTCCTGCTGACCGCGACCTCGGTGCGGGTGGCGACGTCGTTCCTTTCCCAGCCGTTCGAAGTGGCCTCGACACGAGCCGGGATCACCGAGTTGTTCCGTCCGCTCGGCAGGCCGCACGCGGTGCTGCGGATGGGATACGGCTACTCGGCCGCCTCGTGGACAGGCCGACGGCCTGCCCACGACGTCGTGGCGCGGATCGTGGACGGGGAGAAGCGAAACGGCGGAGGATGACGAGGGCCGGTCAGCGGACCACGACGACCGCGATCATCGTGAGCGCGGCCAGCGCGCCGACCCCGAACACGGTGGCCAGCAGGCCCATCAGGGAACCCGCCGAGCTGAGCAGGGTCGACACGACGGCCGCCACCCGGCGCAGCAGTTTCGCGAACGCGATGGTCAGTATCAGCGCGAGGACGATGGCCAGCGTGGGGCCGGTGGAGACACTCTGCGCGGCCGAGGCGGCTTCGGCCGCCAAGGTTTCGATCGCCGGGTTCATGACATGCGCTCCCCTGAATCGATGGACGCCGTGCGGCACCATGCGCGGTGACGCGACGTCGCGGGTGGCGCGGCCGGGCGGGCCGCGTGGGAGGGTGCTGACGGGGGTGTTCATCGACTCCTGTCCACTCGGACTTCAGGTTATAAACTGAAATTTTGGTATCTCAGCTGCATTCAGGTTAGAGGCCTGTCGGGCAGGTCGGCAATGCCCGTTTCCAGCTTGTTGTATCGAGGTCGGTGCGCGGCGGTACACGCTTGCACGTCAAGGTGTGGCTGACCGGACCACAGGTGTATGGTGCTCGTATTCAGTAGTTGAGCTGAAGTTCAGCCAAGGAGCTGCTCGTCGTGGTATCACCGGTCGGCCCGGCCGTCGAACTCGCGCGGCGCCTGCGGGAGCTGCGCAAGTCCCATTGGCCCGGCGCGCACATCACCCAGCTGCAGCTGGCCAAGGCGCTGGACGGCAGCGGCCCGCTGATCTCGTCGTGGGAGCGGACGTCGCAGCCCGAAACGCCACCGGAGACGCGGCTGGAGGCGTATGCGCGGTTCTTCGCCACCCGGCGCTCGGTGGAGCGGCCGCCGTACCGGCTGCTCGGCCTGGACGAGCTGACCGACGACGAGCGCGCGGAGCGGGACAGGCTGCTCGACGAGCTGAAGGAGCTGCGCGACGCGGCACGCGGGACGGCGAGGGGAAACGCCGACGAGGAGACCGGCGGGCTGCTGCGTTTCCCGCCGCGCGAGGACATCGCGATCGTGTGCGCTCCGCTGCCGCCGGAGATGCGGGCGAAAAATCCCTACTCCGACCCGGACAGCCCGGACTACGACGAGCTGTACAGCTACACCGACCTCGGCGCACTGGTCGAGTTGTACGGCCAGATCCGGGCGCTCAACCCGGGCAACGCGGTCAAGCTGCGGTTGTCGAACGAGCTGACGCTCGCCGACTACACCTCGCACCTGGTGCTGCTGGGCGGCGTCGACTGGAACGAGGCGACCAGGGACCTGTTCCTGCAGCGGCGCCTGGAACTGCCCGTCCGGCAGGTCGCGCGGGACGATTCCGACGACGTCGGCTGGTTCGAGGCGGACACCGAGGACGGCGTGGTGCGGTTCGAACCCCAGCTCCGGGACAACGCCGGCCGCCGGGAGGTGATCGAGGACGTCGCGCACGTCTACCGGGGTCCCAGCCCGTACAACATGGAGCGGACCGTCCTGTCGTTCAACGGGATGTACGCCAGCGGCACGCTGGGGGCGGTGTGCGCGCTGACCGACGTTCGTTTCCGCGAACGTAACGAGAACTACGTACGGGAGCGTCTCCCCGGTTATGCTCAATGGTCTTTGCTGATGCGGGTGAAGATCGTGAACCGGCAAGTGGTGCCTCCCGATTGGACCGATCGGGCGACGCGCCTGCACGAGTGGTCGGCGGCGGTGGGGATTGTCAGAGGCCAGGGGAGGGACGCGTGACCGGAGCAGGTCGTCGCCCAACCATCACGGCTCGCACCGGGCTTTGCTGGAACAGGTCCCGTTTCGCGCGGAGGCCGAGCCGGTGCTCGACGCCATCCTCGTTCCCATCGCCCACGAGACCGCGGAGCTGACCAAGGCGATCGGGTTCGCCGCGCGACTGGACTGCGTCCTCGTCGCCTTCTGCAGTCAACGGGCGTCCGCCGCGGAGGCGGTCCGGCTGGCCGAGGGCCGCGGCGTCGAGCTGGTCGCCGTCGACATCGATGACATGCCCGGCGACCTGCTGCCGGCGTTCGCCACCACCGACGTCCTGCGGGAAGCGGCCTTCGACTACGCGAAGGACACCAGCGCGAAGCGCAATCTGGGACTGGTCTTCGCCCAGTTCGCCGGATGGGAACGGGTGGTGTTCCTCGACGACGACATCCACCTTCCCGACCCGGACGATCTGGAGCGGGCCGCGCAGCTGCTCGACCACTACGAGGTCGTCGGGCTGGAGATCGGCGAGTTCCCGGACAACTCCGTCGTCTGTCACGCTCATCGCGCGACGCACGGCGAGCAGACGACGTTCATCGGCGGTGGCGCGCTGGCGGTCGGGCGCGCGTCGATGGGGTCGTTCTTCCCGAAGATCTACAACGAGGACTGGTTCTTCCTGCTCAACGGCGACCGGCTGCGTCCGGCGGCCGTGATCGGCGCCGCCGAGCAGAAGTTCTACGACCCCTTCGCCACCGAGGAGCGGGCACGGAGCGAGGAATTCGGCGACAGCCTGGCCGAGGGCGTGTTCTGGTTGCTGGATCAGGGCAACGGCCTGGCGGGCGCGTCCGCGGCGTACTGGCGTGAGTTCCTCGATCACCGCTGGCGGTTCATCGGCGAGATCATCGGCAGGCTCGACCGGACCGATCACCCGCCGGAGCGGGCCGGGCGGATCAGGGCCGCGCTGGAGGCCGCCCGCTGCGAAAGCGAGCGGATCACGCCGTCGCTGTGCGTGGACTACCTCACGGCGTGGCGGGAGGACCGCGAGCGCTGGCACAAGCACGTGGAGACGATGTTCGCCGACCACGCGGCCGGGCTGAGCCGTCATCCCGGCGGCACGAGGGCGGAGAAGGTGCTGTGCGAACTCGGGCTAATGGAGTGCGCCGGCTACGTTCGCCGTGGCGAGTGACGGCTCGGCGACGGCGAGGTCCTTGACCAGCACGTAGCACTCTTCGGCTTCCAGCGTTTCGGTGTGGCACACGACGGTGCCGTGGCCCCAGTCCCGGTAGCCGAGGCGTTCGTAGAGCCGGGCCGCGTCGGCGTTGTCGGTACGCACGGCCAGCGCGACCCGATCCTGGTTCTGCTCGCGCAGATGCTGCTCGAGCCGTTCGACGATCGCCGTGCCGATGCCGCGGTTGCGCCGGTCCGGCCGGACCTCGAGGTGGGTCAGCAGCGGGACGCCGGGCAGGTACGCGCGGATCGGCGCCTCCTCGGCCTCCTCCTGCCACAGGTAGACGTCGCCGACCGGGCGTCCGGCCAGCCACGCGACGAACAGCATGCCCCTGCCGTTCTTCTGCCGCTCGTGACGCTCGACGAAGAATCCGTGGTCACCGAACACCTCGGCGAGCGGGCGCAGGTCGCCGAAGCATGCCGGCCGGACTTCGGGCTCGGCCATCGGCAGGTCTCCTGTTCGCCGGACACGTGCTACGAAATTACGTCGCAGGATACTGGGCGGCTCCGGGGACTCGCTCGAGACCCGGTTGAATCCATTCTGGACGGTAGCTGCCCAGCCGAGGGGTAGTACGCGCCCAACGGGGCGGTGTTTCGGACATGCGGATGACGGGTCCGAGGCTCTTGAGATCTCCGTAGACGGTGTCGTCGTCCGTGACCGCGTAGCGCTCGAATTCGTCGGGCCGCAGACGGCCGGGTGCGTCTTCGAAGTCGTGAATCAGTCCTTGACGCTGAAGGAGCATCGCGGACTGGCTGAGCGAGACCTGCACTCGGTAGCTACCACCTTCGCGGCTGCGTCGGGCGAGAGCGAGCATCGCGCCGAAGCTGGCAAGGAAGCCGGTGAGGAAGTCGCAGAGGTAAACCGGGGTGAGCCGGGGGCGGCCGGCGTTCGTAGCGTTCCCCTGGATGTCGCAGATCCCGGTGACCGCCTGGGCGATCTGGTCCCAGCCCGCACGGGTACCGAACGGACCGCCCGACCCGAAACAGTTGACGCTCACGTACACCAGTCCGGGGCGCAATTCCGCGAGTTCTTCGGCGCCGAACCCGTGTGCTTCCAAGCGGTGCGGGCGGTAGCCCTCCAGGAACACATCGGCGTCGCGAGTCAGGTCGCGCAGGCGCGCCGCCTCCTCCGGCTTGGTGAAGTCGAGGTAGGTGCTGCGCTTGCCGTGGCTGGTGTCCCGCACGAACGGGGGCACCTGCGGCAGGTGCGGGGCGGTCACCATGAGCACGTCCGCTCCGTGCTCGGCCAGGCTCAGCCCGGCGGTCGGACCGGCGAGGATGCGGGTGAGGTCGAGCACCCGGACGCCGGGAAGGGGTTCGGCGCCGCCGGGCAGGGGCTCGGGCGCGCTGTCGCCGATCCTGGTGATTTCGACGACCGGGCGCGAGGCGAGATGAGCGCCGTGCGGATGGGTCAGCCATTCCGCCGCGGTGCGGACGATTCCGCCGCACGCGCCCGCGGCGGCGATGGCGTCTTCGAGATCGTCCGCTTTCCAGGTGCGGACGGCGGCTTCGACCGACGCGGGAGTGGCCTCGCAGTTCAGGACGTCCAGCACCCGGCGTTCGAGGTGCGGCAGATTGAAATGCGGCACGAACCACCGGTCGTCGGCGGTCCGCCAGGGCTGGGTGAGCGACACCATGTGCTCGACGTCGGGGGAGAGCGGAACCGGCCGGTATTCGCCGGAAGCGTCGCGTACGAGGGTCATGTCCTCGCCGCCGAGGGCCGTCGCGGCAGCGGCTCGCACGTCGACGGCGATGCGCTGGCGACGGCCGGTTCGCAGTTCCCACAGGTCGTTCGCCGCGACCGCGCGGGCCGCCAGGGCGTCGGCGAGGGTCGCGCCGATCCGGAACGGCGAGGCGAACAGCGGATCCGAGCCGCTGATCGTCACCTCGTCGGCGGTGGGCCTGCTTCCACCTCGGATTGCCATGAGTTCGTCGAACGCACGCGGATTCTCAGGTGTCTTGGTCATCGTGTTCCTTGCTTGTCTTCCGTACTTCCGTGTGGGGGTGATCTGCGCGATTTCGACGGTAGGCAGCCGGAAGAGCGGCGTGAAATGCCTGTTGAGGGCGATCCATGCGTCCCCGGCATAGATCGGTAGGGTGGTCCTCGTGGAGGTGGAACTACGGCACCTGCGGGCGTTCGTCGCGGTCGCGACGCGGCGTTCGTTCACGGCGGCCGGTGGTGACCTCCTGATCACCCAGCCCGCGCTGTCCCGCACCATCCAGCAGCTGGAAGCGGCGGTGGGGGCCCGGTTGCTGGAGCGCACGTCGCGCAGCGTCGAACTCACCGACACCGGCAGGGAACTGCTGGAGCGCTTGCGTGTCGTACTCCACGACCTCGACGCGGCCTTGATCGCCGCGCGCGGGCGGGCGAGCCTGCGGATCGGTTTCCAATGGGCGTTGCCCGACCCGTGGATCAGCGATCTGCTGGCGGCGTTCGAGACCGCCACGGGCGCGACGGCGACGCTGGTGCGCCGGGACGACATCGTGACGGCCCTGCACTCCGGGGACGTCGATGTCGCCTTGGTGCGTGCCCCGGTGCACGCTTCGGGCATCACGCAGACGGTGCTGTTCGAAGAAGAGCGGGTCGCGGCGGTTTCCGCCGAATCGCCGCTGGCCGCCCGCGCGGAGCTGGAGTGGGCGGAGCTGACCGCGTACCCGCTCGTCGTCAACACCGTGAGCGGGGCGACGAGTGCCGACCTGTGGCCACCGGAACAGCGGCCGGAACGCGTGCTCGAATGCGGCAGCTACGACGAGTGGCTCGCCATCATCGCCGCCGGTCGCGGCGTCGGCTCGACGACCACCTCGGCCGCCGAGACGCACATCCACGCGCGGGTCGCCCACGTGCCGCTGACCGGCGCGCCACCGGTGGCCGTGCGACTGCTGTGGCCCACTCGCCGCCGGAGCGACGCGCTGCTGCGGCGCTTCGGCGAACTCGCGTCCGCCGTCCGGTAAGGCCCCGGCGGACGTGTGCTCCGCCGCCATGTCCCGAGGGCGGGTTGTGGGTTCCGCGGACATGGCCGGTGTCCGCGCGCTGGCTTACCGTTCTGCGCCATGACCAGCGAGTTGAGTGGGCGGACCGCTCTGGTGACCGGGGGCGCGAGCGGGATCGGACTGGCCTGTGTCCGGGCGTTGGCGGCCGCCGGTGCGAAGGTGCACGTGGCCGACATCGACGCCGCCGGGGCCGAGCGCGCGGCCGCCGAGAGCGGCGGATGGGCGCACGCCGCGGACCTGACCGATCCCGCCGCGATCGAGGCGCTGCCCGCCGACGTCGACATCCTGGTGAACAACGCCGGGATCCAGTACGTTGCCGCGCTGCCGGACTTCCCGCCGGAGCGGTTCAGGATGATCCAGGACCTCATGGTGACCGCGCCGTTCCTGCTGATCCGCCGCGTCCTTCCGGCGATGTACACGGCGGGCTGGGGCCGGATCGTGAACATTTCGAGCGTGCACGGAGTGCGGGCCAGCCCGTACAAGGCCGCCTACGTCGCGGCGAAACACGCGCTCGAAGGCCTGTCGAAAGTGTCCGCTTTGGAGGGTGCGGAGCACGGGGTGACGAGCAACTGCGTCAGTCCTGGCTACGTGCGGACCCCGCTGGTCGACGGCCAGCTCGACGCGCAGGCCGCCGAACACGGCATTTCGCGTGACGACGTCGTCGGGCAGGTGCTGATGCGGCACGCGGCGATCAAGCGGCTGATCGAACCCGCCGACGTCGCCTCCCTGGTGGTGTGGCTGTGCGGCCCGCACGCGGACCACGTCACCGGCGCGTCCCTTCCGCTCGACGGCGGCTGGACCGCCGCCTGAAAACCCTTGCCCCCCAACACCCTGGCCCCCCGACGAAGTGGAGTCCACAGTGCACACAGCGAACCGGCCGCCGATCGCCAGGATCGTCGGCGCGAGCCTGATCGGGACCACCATCGAGTGGTACGACTTCTTCCTCTACACCTCGGCCGCGGCGCTGGTGTTCAACAAGCTGTTCTTCCCGGCGTCGGATCCGCTCACCGGTACGCTGCTGGCGTTTCTCACCTATGCCGTCGGATTTCTCGCTCGCCCGATCGGCGGACTGGTCTTCGGGCACTTCGGCGACCGGCTCGGCCGCAAGAAACTCCTCATTCTCAGCCTCGTGCTGATGGGCGGTTCGACGTGTGCGATGGGGGTGCTCCCGACCTTCGCCACAGCGGGCGTCGCGGCACCGCTGCTGCTTACCTTTTTGCGGCTGGTACAGGGTTTCGCGCTCGGCGGTGAATGGGGCGGGGCGGTGCTCATCGTGTCCGAGCACGGCGACGAGAAGCGGCGCGGCTTCTGGGCGTCGTGGCCGCAGTGCGGCGCGCCCGGTGGCAACCTCCTGGCCACCGCGGTGCTGGCGATTCTGGCCGCCACGCAGTCGGACGCGACGTTCCTGGCGTGGGGCTGGCGGATCCCGTTCCTGCTCTCGGGCGTGCTGCTGCTGATCGGGCTGTGGATCCGGCTGGCCGTCGCCGAATCCCCGGTTTTCCTTGCCGCGCGACGACAAGCGGCCGAACGCGGCGAGAAGCACGTGCCGGTGGTCGACGTCTTCCGCCGCAACGGGCGCCAGGTGCTGGTCACGATCGGCGCGCGGATGGCGGAGAACGTGTCCTACTACGTGCTCACCGCGTTCATCCTGGTCTACGTCACCACCGGGCTGCACCTGCCGAAGGGGACCGGGCTCACCGCGGTGCTGATCGGCTCGGCGGTGCACTTCGTGACGATTCCGTTGTGGGGCCTGCTTTCCGACCGGGTCGGCCGCAAACCGGTGTACCTGTTCGGCGCGATCGCCATGGCCGTGTGGGGCTTCGCGTTCTTCGCGCTGCTGGACACGAAATCGACGGCGGTGATCGTCGTGGCCACCACGATCGGGCTCGTGCTGCACGGTGCCATGTACGGGCCGCAGGCGGCGTTCTTCGCCGAGCAGTTCCCGACTCGCGTCCGCTACACCGGGCTCTCCGTCGGCGGCCAGCTGTCCTCGATCGCCGCCGGTGCCGTCGCCCCGCTGATCGCGGTCGCGCTCTTCCAGCGCTGGGGCAGCACGATCCCGGTCTCGCTCTACGTCGCCGCGATGTGCGCGCTGACCGTGGTGGCGCTGCTGGCGGCCCGGGAGACGCGGGGAACGTCGCTGCACAGCGAGGATTCCGACGAAGCTATCGTCGTGGTGCCGTCGCGCGGTGGAGTTTGAGCGCGAGCTGGATTTCCAGGGAGCGTTCCGGTTCCTGCCAGTCCTCGCCCAGCAGGGTGGCGACCCGCTCCAGCCGCTGCGTGACGGTGTTGACGTGGACGTGGAGGCTCTTGCACGCACGGGCCGGGCTGCGTCCCGCCGCGAAATAAGCCTCCACAGTGGACACCAGTTCGGTTCCCCGGCGCCGGTCGTAGTCGAGAACGGGGCCTAGGACGTCGTGCAGGAAGCCCTGGAGATCGCTGTGCTTGCCGATGACCAGCCCCAGGAAACCCAGATCGCGCAGGCACGCGCCCTCGCCGACACGGTCGAAAGCGAGCAGAGCGTCGAGGCAGCGGGTCGCCTCGTCGTGCGCGCCGGGTATCGCCGCCAGGCCCGTGGCAGGTCCGGCGGCGCCGGTGGTGACACCGAGTTCGGCGGCGACCGCGCGGGCCGCCGCGCCGGGATCGTGGCCGGGCAGGAGCAGGATGTGCCTGCCGTGGTGGCGGGTGGCCAGCCCCGCCCGGGTGGTGGCGAGGCGGACGAGGACACGGCCGAGCTGGTGCGGCTCGTGCACACCGGAGTCCACGACCACCACGGTGTGCGGCCTGCCGAGGTCGATGCCCAGCGCGTCGGCGCGGGCGGCCAGCCGGTCGGGGTCGCGGTGCGGGGTGAGGATGAGGTCGGCGAGCAGGTCGCCGCGGACCCGGTGCTCGGCCTCCGCGGCCGAGCGGCGCAACAGCAGCAGCACGGCCGTGGCCAGCGCGGCCCGCTCGAGGATCCGCTGCTCCCCGTCGTCCAGCCCGGTTTCCCGGGACAGCACCAGCGCGCCCAGTTGCTCGGCACCCGCGGCGATGCGGGCGATCCACCGGCCCTCGCTGCGGGTGACCCGGGAATGCGCGCGGGCGACGGCGATGGCGTTCTCGTCATCGAACTCACCGCAGAGCCGGCGGCCGGTGGCGTCGAGCACCAGCAGACTGCCGCCGAGCACGTCGGTCACGGCGCCGGCGACGTCGGAGAGGCTGCCGCCGCGCAGGACGAGGTCGGTGAGCCGATCATGGGCGTCGGCGGCGCGTTCCAGGGACGCGGTGCGTTCCCGCAGCAGCTGGGTCGTGGTGGCCAGTTCGGTCAGCGCGGCACGGGTTTCCTGCAGCCTGCGGGCATTGTCGATGGCGATCGCGGCGTGGTCGGCCAGCGAGCCGAGCAGCGAGACCTCCTCGGCGGGGAACGGCCGTTGCCTGCGGTCGGCCGCGAAGAGCACGCCGATCACCGACGAGCCCAGCCGCAGCGGCACGCCGAGGATGCCGATCAGCCCTTCCTCGGCGACCGCGTCGTCGATGGACCGGGTGTGCTGGAACCGCGAATCGGACGGGTAATCCGGGGTGGCGTACGGGGCCGCGGTCTGCGCGACCAGGCCACCGAGACCGGCGCCCATCGGCAGCCGCAGCCGCTGGAACGCGGCGGACACCGAGCCCGATGTCATACGCATGTAGGTGTCGCCGCGTCCGGGGTCGTGCAGGGCCAGGTAGGACACGTCCGCCTGCAGCAGGGCGCGGGCGCGGTGCACGATGGCCTGCAGCACCTGGTCGAGGTCGCGCAGCGCGGCGAGATCGCCCGCGGTCCGGAACAACGCGGCCAGCTCGGCCTCGCGGCGGCGGCGTCGTTCGAGTTCCTGGTAGATGTCCTCGGCCATGGTGCCCAGCCTGTGCCATCGGCCGGTGAGCTTCGCGGCCCTTCCGGACATCGTCATCTCCACGTGACCCGTGCGCCAGGTCGCGGCCTGTGTCCACAAAGGACTCTCGTGCCGTGGGGCCTCCGCCCGGCGTCGCGAACGCTCCGTTGCCGACGATGAGCGTCCCGAACGGAGCGTTCGCG
>NZ_JBHYIQ010000023.1:0-61089 GCF_042739895.1 Amycolatopsis sp. NPDC059021 | reverse complement strand
ACGTCCTTTGGTCGGGTGGGGCCCCCGCCGGGCGTGCCTACCCTTCGTTGGCCGAGTTGGTGCGCCCTCACCGTCGCTTCCGCGACATACTCCACCGGCTACTGCTCGACATGATGCGGGACAATGTGGTGATCTCTTTGCGTGATGGGTTGTGGGGCTGGTACGGGGCTCTTATGGTGGAGACAGCCGGTTCAGACAGCAGCCGACTGTGCCAGCACGAAAACGAACCGTGCCGGCGCGTCGGGGCGTTTCCGCGCGCGGGAGGGACTGCGATGACGAGGCTGTTCGAAGAATCCGTGCCGTTCTCGATCGCGGTCGACCGCGGCGAAGTCGCCATCGCCCAGCTGACCTTGGCGGGGAACTGGATCTGGCCGGGGTCGTCCCGGTGTCCGAAGCGGTGAGCGAGGCCCTGGAACCGCCGTGGCCCGGCTCGTGCTGGTGGATCTGACCGGGCTGACCTTCCTGAGCAGCGTGGGGATCTTCAGTCTGGTCCGCGCGCAACGGCGGGCCGCCGAGCGGGGCGCCGTCCTGCACGCCTTCGGGCCGCTGCGCCGCCCGGTGGACCGGGCCTTCGAGCTGACCGGAGCCCAGGAGTTCCTGCACCTCTACCCGGATCGGGACCACGCCATCACGGCCGCCGCCTAGCCGGCCGGGTTTGACGGCGGCCGCGCCTGGTTACCCCCGGCTGAAAGACGAAGATGGCTCGGTCCCCGGGAGGGGCAGTGGCACACGAAGCCGACGGTGTCCACCTGGTCCTGAGCAGGCGGGACGAGGCGACGCTGGTCACCATCACGGGCGTCCTGCAGCTGTCGAGTTATCCGGAGGTGCGGGACGGTCTCCTCAAGAGCGCCGCGGAACCATCCGAGGGTTTGGTGGCCGACATCGGCGGAACACATATCGTGGACGCGTCCCTGGCGACGGTGTTCGCCGTGGTCGCCCGGCGTATCGGCGACTGGCCCGGCCTCCCCTTCGCGGTGGTCTCGGCGCGGCCCGAGCATCAGGCGATGTTCGTCGGCAGACCGCTCGGCCAGTTCGTGCCGTTGCATTCCGACTTCGCGTCGGCCGTACGGTCCTTCGACCATCCCGTGCTGTGCCGGGCCAAGCAGACACTGGTCCGTTCCGAGCACGCGGCCGCTGCCGCCCGGCGGCTCGCCGAAGCGGTCTGCGAGGAATGGAAGGTACCGGAACTCCTCGACGAGGCTCGGCTGATCGCCACCGAACTGGTGGAAAACGTCATCCGGCACACCGCTTCGGTGCCGTTGCTGCGCTTGGAGCTACGCCAGGGAGTCCTCACCGTGGCCGTGACCGACGACGACCCGCGCCCGGCGGAGCGGCAGGCCTCCGCCGGATCGGGGCTGGGCCTGCACATGGTCGCCAGGACGGCGAAGGTGTGGGGCTGCAGCCGGACCTGGTCGGGCGGCAAGGTCGTGTGGGCCGTGCTGGTCCGGCCCGGCGGTGGTGCCGTGCGGTGACGGCCGACCCGAGCCTGTCCGTCCACATCGGACTCGCTCGGGACGGGCCCCGCTGCGTGTTTCACCTCCGGTGAGCCGGGAATCCTGCCGGGGAAAGGACCTCGCGGGAAAGGTGGTGCGCGGATGTCCGCGAAGGACCGGCTGGCCGTATACCGGGCGAAACGCGACGCCGCCCGCACCCCGGAAGGACAGTACGGCGGCGGAACGGTGATCGTCTGGGACACCGGCCCGTTCGACGTGCTCACCGCGGAACCGGCCGGGAAAGCCTTGGCAGCCGGGCAACTCAAGGCCCGGTTGCACGGGGAGAAGCTCGGTGGCGCGTTCACGCTGGTGCGCCGGCGCGGGGACGGTCAGGAGCAATGGCTGCTGATCAAGAAGGACGACGAGGGCGCGGACCGGCGTCGCAAACCGGCGAAGACCCAGCCGGAGTCGGTGCTCACCGGCCGGACCAACGAGGACCTCGCGTGAGCGGCCCCGGCTGGCGTGAGCCGACACTGGCCACGCTCACCGGCCGCCGGTTCTCCGGCGAGGGCTGGCTGTTCGAGCGCAAGCTGGACGGGGAGATCGTCGCCTTCGACGGCGACAACACCAGCTTCGCCGCGTTGCAACCCCGTATCCACCTGACCGACCCGGAGCGGGCCCGCGCCACGGGGGTCGAGGTCTTCTACTACCTGTTCGATTTGCTCTACTTCGACCATCGAGACACGACCTCGTTGCCACTTCGTGAGCGTAAAGCCCTGCTGCGGGACGCGTTCGACTTCGCGGACCCTCTGCGGCTGTCGGCGCACCGGAACACCGAGGGGGAGAAGTACTTCGCGGAGGCCTGCGATCGCGGCTGGGAGGGATTGATCGCGAAACGCGCCGACGCGCCATACCGCTCCGGCCGGTCCTCCGACTGGCTGAAGTTCAAGTGCGCGCACGGCCAGGAATTCGTGATCGGCGGATTCACCGATCCCCAGGGCGCCCGGCACGGATTCGGTGCCCTGCTGCTCGGCTATCACGACGACGGCGTGCTGCGGTACGCGGGCAAGGTCGGCACCGGCTTCGACGAACGGTTGCTCGGCGCACTGCACGCGCGGCTGCGGGAACGCGAGACACCGGCACCGCCGTTCGACGGCAGGGTGCGGGAACCGGGAGCGCACTGGGTGCGCCCGGACCTGGTCGCGCAGATCGAGTTCTCCGAGTGGACCCGGGACGGCCGCCTGCGGCATCCACGGTTCACCGGGCTCCGTGAAGACAAGAAAGCCGCCGACGTAGTACGGGAGTACCCATGAAGCCGGACCACATCGACGTGTCCCACGCGGACAAGACCTTCTATCCCGGCGAAGGGCTCACCAAGGGGGACGTGGCCGGGTACTACCGCGCGGTGGCCGACGTCATGGTGCCGCATCTGCGCGGCCGTCCGCTGACCCTGCGCCGTTACCCCGACGGGATCGAGGGCGAGGGCTGGTTCCAGAAGCACCCCGGCGAGCATTTCCCGGACTGGGTCCGGGTGGCGCGGGTGCCCCGGCGCGGCGGGGGCACCGACCCCTATGTGGTGTGCGAAGACGCGACGACGCTGCTGTACCTGGCGGATCAGGGAACGCTGGAGTTCCACGTCTGGTTGTCTACAGTGGACGCACCGGATCGGCCGGACCGTCTGGTGCTCGACATCGACCCGCCGGACGGTGTCACCGTGGGCGAACTCCGGGACGTCGCGCGCAGGATCCGCGACCGCTACGAAGAGATCGGGCTCACGGCGTTCGTACAGGCGACCGGGGGCCGGGGCTTCCACATCGTCGCGCCCCTGGACGCCACGGCCGAGACCGACGTCGTGCTGAAGCTGTCGCGGGAGATCGCCGACAGTGTCGCGGCCGACGACGCCGGGCACCTGACCACCGCGCAGCGCAAGGACAAGCGCGGCCACCGGATCTTCCTCGACGCCAACCGGAACGGGTACGCGCAGACGTTCATCACCCCGTATTCCTTGCGTGCCAGGGCCGGAGCACCGGTCGCCATCCCGCTGGACTGGCATGAACTCGGGAAGGCCCACCCGGACGGCTGGACGCCCGAGAAGGCACGCCAGCGGCTCGCCCGCAAGAAGGACCCTTGGCACGACATCGCCGCGCACGCCGGTTCCGCCGAGAAGGCGTTGCGGGAACTGACCGGCTGAACCGGAAGTGAGGAGAATCGTGATGACCGAGACCGCTTTGCCGCAACCTCGCCGGGTGGTCGCCCGGTACTCCACCTACGACCGGGCCGAGCGGGCCGTCGACTACCTGTCGGATCACCGGTTCCCGGTCGAGCACACGGCGATCGTGGGGCACGGGCTCGAAATGGTGGAGGAGGTCTCCGGCAGGCTGACCGTCTTCGGCGCGACGGTCCGGGGCGCGTTGTCGGGGGTGATCGTCGGCGCGCTGGCAGGCTGGTTCTTCGGCCTGTTCGGCTGGGTCACCTTTCTGCTCGCCGGAATCGTGCTGGCGTTGTACGGCGCGTTGTTCGGCTTGGTCATCGGTGCGGTGGTCGGCGCGGTCGGGCACGCGCTGACGGGCGGGCGCCGGGACTTCAGCCCGACGCCGAGTGTCCGGGCGACGTCCTTCGACGTCCAGGTCGACGCCACGAACGCCACGGAAGCCGAAAAGCTGCTGGCCGAGCGGGGCGCGCCCGGCCTCGGCGACGTGACGCATCCGTAGCCGGGCCTTCGCGATAGACCGTCCACAGTGGAACGAAGAGGATGAAGAACGGAGGGAGATCATGCGGCACGACGAGTTCATCGGGCGCGTCCAGGACCGGGCGCACCTGCCCAGCAGGGGTGACGCGGAGCGGGCGACGCGCGCGACACTGGAGACGCTCGGCGAGCGCGTCCCGGAGACGACCGCCGAACACCTCGCCGCCCAGCTGCCGATCGAGATCGCGGAGAACCTGCGGCGCACGATGACCATGGGCGGCGCCGGCACCGGAGAACGTTTCGGCCTCGACGAATTCGCCGAGCGCGTGGCCCAGCGCGGGCATATGGTCGTGCCGGACGCGGTGTACCGGTCCCGCGTGGTCCTGGAGGTCGTCGGCGAGGCGACACAGGGCGCGCTGGGCAAGGTGCGGGACACCCTGCCGGGCGACCTGCGCGAACTGATCGACGCCGGGAGCACCGGGTCGCTGCACTAGGTCCACTGTCCACTGAGCACTCGCGGTGGGCAAGATGATGAAGCCGGGGCCGGCCGAGGAGTGACCGGCCCGGCCGCTCACTCCTCGCCGGGCCAGTCGCCGGTGGCCTTGCGGTAGCCGCTGGCCCCGGCCCGGTCGACCGCGGCCTTGACCGCGCCGAAGATCGCGCCCTGCACGGCGGCCGCGAGGACCACCTGACGCCACGAGTACGCGCGATCGGTGGCGGTGGGCGTGTCCTCGCGGCCGGTGGCGCGCTTCCAGATCTGTTTCGAGATCAGGCCCGCGAGCACCCCGCCGAGTGCGCTCACCGCCAGGCTCACCGGTTTGTAGAGCAGTTTCGTCATGCTTGTCCTCCCGAGGTTCGGTGCCGGCCGGGTATCCGTTCCGCCGCACGCGGAAACACCGAGGATTCGCTTCGCCGCCAACGGGTAGCCTCCGCTGTCGGTGCCGGACGGATCGTGGTCGGAGGCCAGCGTGGCTATCGTCTTCATCCTGCTCGTAGCGCTCAGCGTGGCGTTGTCCGTCACCGGGATGGCCGTCACCGGGTGGGGCTGGCTCTCGCTCGCCGGTGCGGCTCTGTTCGCCGTCATGATCGTGGCCAGCTCGATCCACCGGTCACGGCGGCGGGGCAGGCAACGCTGAGCATCTGTCCTCAAAGGACGGACGTGGTGAAGAGCGGGCCCGCTTCCGCGGACGTCGCCGGCACGTCCAGCAGCCGGGCGGCCGCCCACAGGGTCACCTGGGTCGCGGTGAGGACCGGGCACCCCGCGGCTTCTTCGAGCTCCCGGGTGAGCCGGGCGGTGTGCAAGGCGGTTTCCGGGAGCAACACCGCCTCCGCTCGCGGATGCGCGGCCCGGCGGACGAGATCCACGATCCGCTGCGGGGGCCACGCCGCGAGTTCCCGGTCGGACCCCGCGGCGGCGTCGACACGGCCGACGACGTCCGCCCCGGCGTCCCGTATTCGCGCGACGAAGTGGTCGGACAGGTCGGGGTGATACACGGACGCCAGGCTCACCCTGCGCAGCGCCAACCACCGAATCGCCTGCTGGAACGCTGCCGTGGTGGTCGTCGCCGGTCGTCCGGAGAGACGGCGGAGGGTGTCCACCTGCTGTGCGACACCGGCAGGGCCGTCCAGGAAGCTGGCGCTGTTGACCGCGAACGCCACCGCGTCGGCCGGGCGGCCGGCGAGCGCGCCGGGCAGGACCTGTTCGAGATGCGCCGCCGAGCCCAGCCTGCGCACGGCGTCCGTGACCTGCTCGATGTCCAGCGTGGCGAGATCGTCCACGTCAGTGGGCCAGGGGAGGTAGACGACCTCGACTTGCAGGGCGGGACGAAGCCGCGCGGCGAGGTCCAGGAAGTCGTCCTCGCCCGCGTCTGGTGTGGGATACAGCAGGCCGATCCGCTTTCGCGCGGAGCCCGTCGGTTCAGTTCCCGGCGACGACACGGACGGAGCCGAGGCTGGCGTCGGCCGGGTCGGGAAGCTCCATGCCCGCGGCGAGGCCGCTGCGGAGGTAGTTCAGGATCGGCCGGGTGAGCACCTCGCCGGGCAGTACCGCGGGGGCACCCGGCGGGTACGGCGTGATCATCTCCGCGCAGACGCGGCCGGCGGCGCGGTCGACTGGAACCTGTTCCGCGGGACCGAAGAACGCGTCGCGGGGCAGCATCGCGGTGTGCAGCTCGAACTCGTCCGGCTCGGGGATCTCGATCAGCGGCGGTACCGGGAATTCCGGTGCCCGCTCGACGAGATCCGCCAGCGCGCCGGTCAGAATGCCGGCGCTTTCCTCGTTGTCGGCGTGGGTGAAGTGCGCGACGACGCGGCGATGGTCGGACAGCCCGACGGTGACGTTCCGCTGCTCGCGCAGCCAGTCGGCCGCCTGGTAGCCGCTGATGCCGAGCCCCTCGACGTCGACCACCACCTTGAGCGGATCCACCGAGCAGGCCAGACCAGGCCCGCGGAGTTCGTCGCGGAGCACGGCGAGCCCGTCGTGCTCCGCGATCCTCTTCCGCACGTCGGCGACCAGTGCGAGCGCGGCCCCGAGCAGTTCGGTGCCGTGTTCGACCATTTGCCGCCGCCAGCCGTCCAAGGACGCGTACACCAGGGAACTCGGGCTCGTGGTCCCGAGGAGGTCTTCGCGGGCCTTGAGCACGTTGGGATCGACCAGATCGCCCTGCAGGTGGAACACCGAACTCTGCTCGACGGCGGCCCCCATCTTGTGCACGCTCGTGATGCACACGTCGGCGCCGGCGTTCATCGCCCAGGCCGGGAGGTCGTCGTGGAACGGCAGATGCGCGCCCCACGCCTCGTCCACGACCAACGGGACACCCCGGGCGTGGGCGAGTTCGGCCACGCCCCGGATGTCCCCGCCGGTGCCGTAGTCGGTGGGGCTGACCATGAGGACGCCCTTGATGTCCGGCTCGCGGTCCCAGGCGGCGGCGAACTCCTCCGGCCCCGGCGGATGGGTCAGCCGCTGCGTGACGTCCCAGCGCGGGCTCACCCAGACCGGCTGGACACCGCTGACGATCAGCCCGGACACGACGGACTTGTGCACATGCCGGGGCAGCAGCAGTTTCTCGTGGGGGCCCGCGACGGCGAGCATCGCGCTCTTGACCGACAAAGAGCTGCCGCAGGTGGAGAAGAACGTGTGCTCGGCGCCGACCGCGTCGGCCATTAGGCGTTGCGCTTCGGCGAGGACGCCGGTGCGCATCAGCCGGTCTTCGAGACCGTTGAGCGCGATGACGTCGGCGTCGAACACCTCGGTGCCGAGCACGTCGAGCACCCGCGGGTCGACGCCGCGGCCCTGTTTGTGGCCGGGTGCCGTGAACGGGACGATGCCCTGGTCACGGTACTTGCACAACGCATCGAGAACCGGTGCCCTGCTGTGGTCCATGACGGCCGGATAACCGGTGACGAGCCGATCCAAACCCGGGGCTCAACGGGCGAAGATGGTCTCGCCGCCGTCCGGCGCGAACCGGGCTTGGAAGAATCTGAGGTGGCGTGGCTCGTAGGTGAAGGCGAGACCGCGGACGATGTCGTCGCGCCGCTGGTGGACCTCGATGACATTGTCCGCGACGTAATCGATGTGGCTGCGGGTGTAGACGCGCCGGGGAATGGCGAGGCGGAGGAATTCCAGTGGCGGGAACCGGTTTTCGCCGGTGACGGGGTCGCGTCCGGCCGAGACGGCGCCGCGTTCGACGCCGCGGACGCCCGCCTGGAGATACACGGCCGCGGCGAGGGTCTGGGCGGTGAAACCGGTGCGCGGGAGGTGCGACAGCGTGGCGGTGGCGTCGACACATACGCAGTGTCCGCCCAGCGGCAGGATGACCGGCACGCCCGCGTCGCGCAGCCGGCCGCCGAGGTGCTCGACCTGGGCGATGCGAGCCCGGACGTGGTCCTCCTCGACGGATTCGGCGATGCCCGCCGCGATGGCTTCCATGTCGCGGCCCGCCATACCGCCGTAGGTGTGCAGTCCTTCGTAGAGCAGGACGAGCCCGCGTGCCTTCTCGGCCAGTTCGCTGTCACGCAGGCCGATCCAGCCGCCGATGTTGACGAGACTGTCCTTTTTGGACGACATCACCGCGCCGTCGGTGACCGCGCACAGCGCGAGGAGGATTTCCGCGATGGACGCGTTCGCCCAGCCGGGTTCGCGTTGCTGGACGAACCAGGCGTTCTCGATCGCGCGGGCGGTGTCGAGGAAGACGGGGATTCCGTTGGCGTGCGCCAGTTCGCCGACCTCGGCCAGGTTCGCGACGCTGATCGGCTGACCTCCGGCCATGTTCACGGTCGCGGCGATCGACACGTATGGAATCGACTCGGGGCCGAACTCGGCGATGACCGCGCGCAGCTTGCCGAGATCGACGTCGCCCTTGAACGGATGTTCGCACGACGGGTCGTGGGCCTCGTCGATGATGACGTCGTGGAAGGTCGCGCCGTTGAGTTCCTGATGCGCGCGGGTGCTGGGGAAGTACATGTTGCCGGGTATGTGTGTGCCGGGGCGGATCAGGCAGCGGGACAGGATGTTCTCCCCGCCGCGCCCCTGATGCACGGGGATGACATGCTCGTAGCCGTAATGCGCGCGCACCGCCTCCTCGAACACGTAGAAGCTGCGTGCCCCGGCGTAGGCTTCGTCGCCGCGCATGAGCGCCGACCACTGCCGGTCCGACATCGCGTTGGTGCCGGAATCGGTGAACAGGTCGACGTAGACGTCCTCGGAGCGGAGCAGGCACGGGTTCCATCCGGCGGCGCGCAGCGCCTGCTCGCGATACTCCCTGGTGGTCGCGCGGATGGGCTCGACCATTTTGACGCGCCACGGTTCGGGCGGGTATCCGGTCATGTCAGTGCACCTCGACAGTCGGGCGGAGGCGGTTCAGGAGGGGGCCGGTCATCGCGGTGGTCACCAGCGCCATGACGACCATCGCGGTGTAGAACGCGCTGTCGATGACGCCGAGGCCCAGCCCGATACTCAGGAAGACGAGTTCGGTGACCCCGCGGGTGTTCATCAGCGTCGCGAAGAGTGTCGCCGAACGCGGGGGCTGCCCGGCGAGGCGGGCCCCGAGGTAGGCGCCGCCGCCCTTGCCGAGCACGGCGACCACGATGACGACGACGGTTTCCCCGGCGAAGCGGAGATCGAGACCGCCGAGGCCGGCCTTCTGTCCGATGAGGACGAAATACAGCGGTACCAGCAGTGAGCCGAGCGGCGCGACCAGCCCGGCCGGATCGAGCCGGGGCACCGAACGTCCCGCCGCCGCGCCGGCGAGGAACGCGCCGAGCGCGGGGTGCAACCCGATCGCGTCCGTGGCCGCCGCCCCGGCACAGGCGAGGGCCACCATGAGCGCGATCGTGGCCTGGCGGGACAAACGCTCCGCCCAGCGGCCGAACCACGGCCTGGTGAGTCCGAAAAGGACGATCAGGATCGGCACCGCGAGCACCGGCGACCAGGCCCGCGTTCCGCCGTGCAGCGACGCGACGACGACCGCGAGCATGGCCCAGGCACCCGCGTCCGTGATCGCCGCCGCGGTGAGCGCGCACTGGCCCCTGGCATCCCCGAGCAGGCCCCGGTCGCCGAGAATCCTTGCGAGCACGGGAAAAGCCGTCACCGCCATGGCCGCCGCGGTGAACAGCACGAACGCGGTCGTGCCCGCGGGTGCGTGGCGTGGCGCCAGCCACAGTGCGATTCCCGCGCCGAACGCGAACGGGACCACGGCGGCACCGGCGGCCGGGACCACGACAGCGGTGACGCGCTGCCGGGTCAGGTGCGGGGCGAGCCGGGCGCCGACACCGAACAGGAACAATGTCAGGCCCAGCTGGGCGACCGCGTCGAGGGTCGTGGTCACGGCGGCCGGAAGTCCCTTGGCTGGCAAGGCGGCGCCCAGCACCAGCCCGCACGCGATCTCCCCGACGACCACGGGCTGGCCCAGCTTCCCCGCCGCCGCACCGGCGACGCGGGCCATGCCCAGCAGGACGGCGAACGCGGCGAGCAGGATCGTGCTGTCAGACATCGGGCACCTGCCAGCGGCGGCCGTCCCGCGACGGCACCAGCCCGCCGGGGAACATCGGCGGCTCGTCTCCCGCGGCGTCGCCCAGCATCCCGCGCAGTTGCAGTTGCGCCCCCTCCGCGAGCACGTCTTCGAGGAGATCACCCGCGAAATCGCCGGAGGACATCCCGCCGACGAGCTCGGCGAAGGCTTCCCGATCCGTGCCCCGGTGCCCGGTGACCTGGCGGGCGTGCCGGAAATACGTTCCCTCGTCGGTCCGCGCCCGGTAGAAGGTGATCAGGAACTCGCGGAACACCGCGAACTCCCGGCGGTAGCGGGCTTCGAACTCGGCGAAGCACCGGCTCTCGGCGACCTCGCCGGACAGCGCGCTGTTGATCGACCGCGCGGCCAGCAAGGCGCTGTAGGTGGCCAGGTGCACGCCGGAGGAGAACACCGGGTCGATGAAGCAGGCGGCGTCGCCGACCAGGACCATTCCCGGGCACCACAGGGCGGTCCGGTCGTAGGAGTAGTCCTTGCGCACCCGGAGCCGGTCATACGGCGGATCGGTGGCGCGGCTCGCGTCGCGGAGAAGGTCCTTGATCAGCGGGCATTCGCCGATCAGCGCCGGGAACGCTGCCTCGGCGTCTCCTTGCACCCGGGCCGCGGCTTCGGCCTTGATCACCGCGCCGACGCTGGTCAAGGTCGCGGACAGCGGGATGTACCAGAACCAGCCGTCGTCGAACGCCGCGCACAGGATGTTGCCCGAGTGGGGTTCGGGCAGCCGGTGACCACCGGCGAAATAGCCGAACAGCGCGAGATTGCGGAAGTACGGCGAATACTCCCGCCTGCCGCCGACGTCGTTGTGCAGGCGGCTGCCGTTGCCCGACGCGTCGACCACGAACCGCGCGGTGGCCAGCTGTTCGCGTCCCTTGTCGTCGACGTAGCGGACGCCGCTGACGCGATCCCCGGTCCGCACCGTGCCGGTCACCCGGTGTCCCTCGCGCACATCGGCGCCGAGCCGGCGGGCGTTGTCGAGCAGGATGGTGTCGAACCGGGCACGCTCGACCTGATAGGCGTAGCAGGTCGGGCCCGCCATCCGGGGCGACGCGGCGAACGCGAACAGCCACGGCTCGGGGTTGGTTCCCCACCGGAACAGACCGCCGAACTTGCGGACGAACCCCGCCCGCTCGACGCGCTCGCGCACTCCGAGCATCGCGCAGATCCCGTGCACGGTGGCGGGCAGCAGCGATTCGCCGATCTGGTACCGGGGAAACGTCTCCTTGTCGAGCAACAGCACCCGGTGGCCCTCCGCCGCGGTGAGGCCCGCCGCGGTCGAGCCGCCCGGACCGCCGCCCACGACGATCACGTCGAAGTCGTTCGTCACCGCTTCGCTCCTTCCGCCCCGATGGGCACGAGTTCGGCGAGCCGGGCCACCGTGCGGCGGCGCAGCACGTCACGCAGGGAACACGGCACGCCCCGCGCCCGCAGCCGTCCCGCGAGCGCGGCGGCGGACAGGCTGTGCCCGCCGAGTGCGAAGAAGTCGCTGTGCGCGTGCACGTCGAGGATTCCGAGGAGATCCCGGAACGGCGCTGCGACCAGCTCCTCGGGGGCGGTCAGCACCGGACGCGGCGTTCTGGCGATCGACGGCAGTGCGGAACGATCGATCTTGCCGTGAGGACCGAGCGGCAGCGCGTCGAGTGCGATGACGGCCGAGGGCACCAGATGATCCGGCAGCACATGGCGAAGCCGCGTACGCACGTCTTCGCCGGTGCCGCGGTCGAGCACCACGTAGGCCACCAGCCGCAGCGTCGATCCCGCACCCTCGGCGCGGACCACGGCCTGACGTACGCCCGGCAACGCCAACGTGGCGTGTTCGACTTCGCCCGGTTCGACGCGATACCCGCGGATCTTGACCTGGTCGTCCAGCCGTCCGAGCCACTCCAGCCGTCCGTCCGGCAGACAGCGGCACAGGTCACCGGTCCGGTACGCCCGATGCGGCGCGATGCCGAACCGGTCGGCCGTCAGCTCGGGACGGCCGAAGTACTCCAGCGCGAGACAGGCTCCGGTGACCACCAGCTCCCCGGGCTCGCCCACCGGCACCGGTCGCAGCGCCGCGTCGACCACGCGCACGCCGGTGTTGCCGATGGGACGGCCGATCGCGGGCGTGTCCCGGTCGGCCAGCGGGCAGGCCGTGGTGAACACGGTGCATTCCGTGGGGCCGTAGAGATTGACGGCGGTGAGCCCCGGTGCCGCGCGCAGCCGTGACCACAGCTCCCGGCCGATCGCCTCGCCGCCCATCAGCAGGAGCTCCGGACGTTCGTCGCCGGTGAGCAGTCCCGTGTCCAGCATCGCGGCCATGTGCGCGGGGACCGCTTCGACGACCGACAGCCGATGGTCCCGGATGAACCGGACGTACCGCTCGGGATCGGCGCGGACCTCGTCGGGCACCAGGTGCACCTCGTGGCCGCCCGCCAGCCACAGCAAGGGATCCCACGAGGCGTCGAACGCCAGGGGCAGGCCGTGCGCGACCCGCCGTGCTTTTCCGCCGGGCGGGAAGAACCGGGCCGCGAGTTCCCCGTACAGGTTGACCAGGCTCCGGTGGCCCACGACAACACCTTTGGGGAGACCCGTCGAACCGGACGTGTAGAGGACGTACGCGGGGCCGTCGGACGAGCCGTCCAGGCCTGGGTCCGCGTCGTAGGGGGAGATTTGCGCCTGCCATCCGTCCGGCGTCAGTACGACGTCGGCTTGACGACCCAGCCGCGGGACGTCGGTCAGGAACACCGAAGGGCGGGCCTCGGCGAGAATGGTGGCCACCCGTTCCCCCGGCCACGCGGGATCGACCGGGAGGTACACCGCCCCGGCCTTCGCGACCGCGAGCGGGGCCAGTACGGCGAGCGCGGACCGCGACATCGCGCAGGCGGCCACCGATCCCGGCCGGGCACCGGACGCACGCAGCAGCCGGGCGAGCCGGGCGCTCCAGCGGGTGAGTTCGGAGAACGTCCACGCGGCACCGTCGGCGACCAGCGCGACGCGCTGCGGGGACAGCGCCGCGCGACGTTCGATCAGCGCGCTCCAGCTCGTCCGGGGCAGCCGCCGGTTCACACCATCCACAATGGACAATCGTGGTTCAGGCATCGTCGTCCTCCTGCTCGGTGGCGGCCTCGATGCGGTGCATCCAGCGCCAGAACTCCGCTTCCCGCCCGGCGTCGAGCAGCCCGAGGTGACCGCCCGGCACGACGGCGGAGAAGAACCGCCCGGTCGTCCACCGCCGCCAGGCGCCGGTCGCGTCGTCGACGGTGCCGAACGCGCGATCGTCGCTACCGCAGAGCGCGGCGACCGGGCAGGGCAGCGGGACCTCGGCGGGCCCGCGATACGCACCCATCAGCCGCAGGTCGCCGCGCAGCAGGTCCAGGGCGTACTCCCAGGCTTCGGGGTGCTCCCGGTAGCCGACCACCGGCGTCAGGCCGTTGCGGTCGAGCAGCCGGCCGAGCGCGGCCGCGTCGGTCCGCGCGAATCCGCCCGGTACTCGTCGCTGCGGTGCGCACGCTCCCACGACGACGACCGCGGCGGGCGCCGCGCCGTGCCACGCGTGGATGCGCTGAGCCACCTCGAACGCGACGAAGGCGCCCATGCTGAACCCGGCCAGCACGGTCCGCGGCACCGAGCACGGTCCGAACTCGCCGAGGATCTCCCGCGCGATCTGCTCCGCCAGCTCTTCCACTGTGCCGGGCAGCGGGGTGAGGAGCCGGCCGCCCCGGCCCGGGTACTCCACGCCCCGGACATCGGCTCCGCGCACGGAGCGCCCGATCCCCCGCAGTGTGCAGAGCGTTCCCCCGGCGGGCGGGAGGAACAGATACCGGCGGCCGCGGACCGGCCGGTGGTCCCCGGGAGACAAATCCGAGATCGCGGACGTCATCATTCGAATCCTCCGAAACGCCGTCGGCGGGTGCGTGGTAACCCGAAAGGGGGAGACGACGACCGTGTGCGGAATTGACCGCGCGACCGCCCGACGCAACCACGAAATGGGGTGGCCGGCGGTTCTCGTCCACGGGAAGCCGGCCGTGCGGAACCGCTGACTCTTTGCCGGATTATGTGAGCGCTCAGCGCTTGTGCCGTGTCATCACCGGGGTCCGCAGCCGTTCATGAGCGACTGGCGGTACCGGCGAGGTACACCGACGGGGGCGGCCTCCCTGGCTGACCCGTCGCTCCCGCTCCTACACCACACAACGGTCACACCGGCCGCCGGACGAGTGCGGGCTCTCGTCCTCCTCTTCGTCTTACCCAACGCAAGCACTAGTCCGAAAGATACGACCTATTTGGGCCAACCGGGGTAACGTTTTGATCGCAGAAGTCGAGATCGTGAAACGCGTCCCCCGTGCGGGGGAGCTCATTGTCCACAATGGACTTCAAATGTCCTAAGGAAATGTGAATCAGCTGGACGGCGGGAGACGCGAAGGAATTTCGGAAAAGGGCCGGATAAGTGATTACCCGGCCACGGTTGGTGGCGGACAATTCGGCTTTGCGCATTTCCATTCAGTGTCCGGGGCGGGCGGCTTCGGTCCGTGAAGGACTCCTTGCCTGCCCCCAGCGCTGTGAAGGAGGCCTTCACGGACCCGCCGCGGTGTCCTCGTGACCTGCGGGAGTGCGACAAGGGCTTCCCTGGGGGCGGTGGAAGCACCCGGGGCGTCCCTCGGTGCCCGTCGCATCCGGACCGCGGTCCTTAGTGCACAGTGGACGAATGCGCTATCGGAAAATCAAGTGCGAGGCTTGCTGAGGAACACCGCGCCCGCGATGTGGCCGGGCGCGGGGTGGTCCGGTTCGGTCAGCCGGTAACCGGCGCGCTGGTAGAGCTCGAGGTTGCGGGTACTGCGATGACCGGTGAAGAGGGTGAACCGCCGTGCGGTGGCGGGCGCCTGGTTCTCGACGTAGGACAACAGCCAGCGGCCGAGACCGCGCCCGGCCAGATCCGGCGCCACCATGAGCCTGCCGAGTTCCCACGTGCGGCCGTCGAGCCGGGCGCGTGCCGCGGCGATCATCCGATGGCCCTGCCGCACGCGCCAGGTCGACCATTTCTTGGTCCAGTCGCGGACGTCGTCGAGGGTTTCGTGCAGCGCCGGGATGTCGAGGGTGTCGTTCGCGATGGCCTCCTGCACCCAGCAACAGCGTTGCAGCACCAGCAGTTCGGGGCACTCGCCGGGCAGGAGCGGAGCGATGCCGGCACCCGGGACGGCGGGGAGTTCGTCGAGTCGCACAGCCTCGTGTCTAATCCCGGGTCATCGCCCGGGGCAACCGGTTTTCGCAGGTGAGCGCTGCGTCAGTCGCGACGGCGTCCTCCGGTGATCAGCCGGTAGCCGACGAGGATGATCAGCGCGCCCAGGATGGCCAGGCCCCAGGTCCGCAGGTCGAAGAACGTCCCGAGCTGGACGTGGAACAGCGTCTTGCCGACCCAGCCGCCCACGAAGGCGCCGGCGATGCCGAGCAGGATCGTGATGATGCAGCCGCCGGGGTCCTTGCCCGGCATGAGGGCCTTCGCGATGAGGCCGGCGACAAGGCCCAGCACGATCCAGCTGATGATGCCCATGGGCTGTCCTCTCGTCCACGCCACGGCGTGTCACTTGGTTTCGGCGGAACATCTCGGCGCTGTAACGCGCCTCCGACAGCCTAGGGGCAGGCCGCCGTCGCCGTACCGCGGGCGAGTTCGTTACGAGACGGGTTCGGGTTCGGGTTCCCGCCGCTCGCTCGGTTCGCGGGACGCGGGTGCCTTGGCGGGCGCGCGGCCGAGAAAGCCATAGGCGGCACCGACGAGCAGTCCTCCGCCGGCGAGGTTGCCGAGCCCGACCCAAAGCAGGTTGTGCTCGAACGCGCCGAAGGTGACGCCGGGGACGTCACCGAACAGGCCGAGCGAGAAGAAGGTCATGTTCGCCACCACGTGCTCGAACCCGGAGCCGATGAAGGCGAGCAGGCACCAGAAGATCAGTGCCAGCTTGGCGCCGTCGGACTTGGTCCTCGCCGCCATCCACACCGCGAGGCAGACCAGGAAGTTGCACAGGACACCGCGGAAGAAGAGCATCCCGCTCGTCTCGGCGATCTTGGTCTTCAACGTCGTGGCCAGCAGCGCGGCGGCCGGAGCGGCGTGTCCCGGGGTGCCGCCCGCCTGGAGCACACCGCTCTCGTGCACCAGCCACGCGAACACCACCGAACCGGCGAAGTTGCCCACGAAGGAACCGAGGATGACGGCGATCGCGGCGCCGATACCGCCGCGGCGGGCGATCGCGCCCTGGATCATCGTCATCATGTTGCCGGTGGACAGTTCCGCGCCGGCGAACAGCACCGCGGTCAGCGCGATCCCGAACACCAGGCCACCGATCAGCTTGGTCCACGGCGAAGCGGCCGCGTTGAGCGGACCGGTGACCGCGAGCAGCAGGACCACCGCGATCCCGATGTAGGCGCCGGCCAGCGCCGAGCTCACCAGGTAGCGGCCGGGACGCCGGAGTTCGAGGAACTTGGACTCCGCGGTACTGGCCTGCGCGGCAAGGGCGTCGGGAAGCGGTAACGGCACGGCTGGTCCTCCGGAACTCGTCGGCTACGGCGATCGGATGATCACCGGGGCCAGTGCAGCCGATGTCCACGCCGGCGTCGTGACTGCGGAGTCACAGCGTGATCACCAAGAGCGCACGCCGCGCCTGCCGTGGGGTGAGGGCGGTCAATTCCGGCTTTCCCGGCATCGTCGTAGCGGTGGGGTTACACTGCCCCGCACCTGCGGGGGTAGTGCCAAAGGTGGATGCCTGATGAGCAATGGAGCGCATGAGCCGTCGGCGACGTTGCTGAGGTCGTTGAGCCGGTCCTCGCTGGGCAGAGCGCCGTCGCTCGCCGACACCCTGGTGGACCTGGTGTGGGAGGACGTCTACGCGCCCCGCGGCCCGGTGCGCAAGGACGACCTGTGGCGGTCGTGTGACGCCAACATCAGCAGCATGCTCCGTGCCGTCGGTGGTTCCGGCCCGGCCGCGTCGGTGTTGCTGGAGACGGCGCGGGCGACCGGGGCGCGGCGGGCGGGACAGCGGTGCCCGTTCGAATGGGTGCGGCACGCGTGGCGCGTCGGGGGCCAGGTCATCTGGGACGACTTCGCCGCGCAGGCGGGCACCGCCGACGCGGACGAGCTGCGCCGCCTGGTGGAGTCGGCGACGACGGTGTGGCGGGTGGTGGACGAGTTCACCACCGAGATGGCCGAGGCCTACCGCGCGGTGGAGCAGGAGATGTACGCGGTGCCGGACCAGCGGACGCTGGAACTGCTCGACGCCTTGCTCGACGGCACGATCACCGAGCCCACCGCCGAGATGACCCGGCTGCTCGGGCTGCCCCCGGACGGCGGATTCGTCGTGGTGGTCACCGAGGTGCTGGGTCAGGCCGCGCTGCACGGCGCCCTGCGGTCGGCGCGCGCGGCCGGTTCGCACGGAGTGTGGCGGCGCAGGCCGGGACTGTCGATCGGGATCATGACGACAGCGGGCGGTGAGGCGCGGGAGCTGGCCACGATGCTCGCGCCGTCGTTGTCCGGGCGGACGGGACTTTCACCGGTGCTCGGCACGCTCACCGAGGTGGCGGAGGGCCGGCGGCTCGCGGAACTGGCGATGGCCACGATCCCGCCTGGCACCACGGGAATCGTCGCGCTGGACGACTGCCTGCCGGACGCGCTGGTGCTCGGCTCGCCGCGGCTCGCGCGGCGGCTGATCGACGTGACGTTCGGGCCGTTGCTGGAACTGCCGGGCGCCGAACGCGGGGAACTGCTGGACACCGCGACGGCGTGGGTGCGCTCGGCCGGGTCCGCGGTCCAGGCGGCCCGCACGCTGTACTGCCATCGCAACACCGTGCTGAACCGCCTGAACCGCATCCGGGCGCTGACCGGGGTCGACCTCACCGACACCGCGAGCTGGTCGCAGGTCACGCTGGCGCTCTCGGCGCTGCGGTACCGGGAAAGCGCCCATGTCCTGAAGGCTCCCTAAGAGACGGTGAACGTCCTCAAGGACGCCTTCAGGACATTGCACCGGGGGCGCTTCGGCACAGTGCACAGCCGGGTGCGGGGGAACGTGGGCAGTCGGTACATAGGCCATTCGGAGTAGTGTGTGTCACACTCTCGTTCTCGACAGAGGCGCATCGCCGCGCGGCTTTCGGCTCGGCGCGTGCGTGCGAACGTTCGGAACGGCCGGGAGGACAGTCGATGGCAGGGCAGCACCGGACCACTCCAGACGAGCCGCGTGCCATGCGGCGGCGGCGTTTCCTCGGTTACCTCCTCGCCGCGCCCACGCTGGCGGTGGCCGCGCGGATCGGCACCGACACCCTCAGCCCCGCGACAGCGGGCGCGTCGATCCCCTCGCCGCCCGAACCCGCCGACCTGCTCGATCTCGGCGACGCGCTCACCCTGGCCGCCGCGCCGACCTCGGGGCTCATCGCGATCCAGGTGAACAAGGACGGCACGGCGTCGTTCGCGGTGCCGAGGGCCGAAGTGGGCCAGGGCATCACCACCACGGTCGCGATGCTCATCGCCGAGGAACTGGACCTGCCGTTGGACAAGGTCGTCATCGGCCTCGCCGACGCCCGGCCGGAACTGCTGTTCAACCAGCTCACCGGCGGGTCGAACTCGGTGCGCTCGATCTACGGGCCGGTCCGCACCGCGGCGGCGATCGCGCGGTCCCGGCTGCTGTCCACCGCGGCGGCGAAGTGGAACGTCCCGGTGTCTTCTTTGACCGTCCATAATGGAGTAATCAGCTCGGCGAGCGGGTTGAAGGCGACGTACGGGTCACTGGCCGAGGCCGCCGCGAGCAGCAGGACCGAACAGGTCACCGCGGAACCCAAGGCGAAGACGGCGTTCAAGCTCGTCGGTACGCCGCAGACCCGCATCGACGCCCGTGACGCGGTCACCGGCCGCAAGCGGTTCACCATGGACCTGCAGGTGCCCGGCGCGAAGCCGACCATGGTGTGCCGCCCGCCGACGATCAACGGAACCGTGAAATCGGTGGGAAACCTCGCCGCGGTCAAGGCGATGCCGGGCATCACCGACGTCGCGATCGTGTCGACCGGGGTCGCCGTGCGGGGCGAGACCTTCGGCCAGTGCATCGACGCCGTCCGCGCGCTTCAGGTGAACTGGGGCCCTGGCACCGTCGACGGCGAGTCCGATCAGACCGTGCTCGCCAAGCTCAAGGCGGCGACGCTGCCGATGGCCGTGCCCCCGGTGCTGACCAGTTCCCTCGACGCCGAGTTCGTCTTCGCCTTCGCCAGCAACAGCGCGCTGGAGACCAACTGTGCCATCGCCGACGTCCGGCCGGGCAGCGCCGAGATCTGGGCCGGGCTGAAGTCGCCTATCACCACCCAGGAACAACTCGCGGCGAACCTCGGCCTCCCGGTGAGCGCGGTGAAGGTGCACGTCGTCACCGGCGGCGGCTCGTTCGGCCGCAAGCTGTTCGGCGACGCCGCGCTGGAGGCCGCGGAGATCTCCCGCAAGATCGGCAAACCCGTCAAGCTCATGTGGCATCGCACCGACGACTCCCGGCACGGCCGCACCCACCCGATGTCGCTCTCCCGTGTCCGGGTCAACTACGCGCTGGGGAACGTGGTCAGCTACGAACAACGCCACACCAGTGCCACCACCGACTTCGGCCACGGCCTCGGGGAAATCCTCACCTCGGTCGCGGCGAAACTCCCGGTCGGCGACCTCGGCTTCTCGGAAACCGTTTTCTCGTTGTCCCAATCGGTTCCCTACGACTTCGGCGTCACCACGCAGCTGCTCAACGAGGTCCCGCTGAAGTTCCACACCGGCAGCATGCGCAACGTCTACTCCCCGAACGTCGTCTGCGCGCGGGAACTCGTCGTGGACCAGCTGGCCGCGAAGATGGGCAAGGACCCGCTCGCGTTCCGCCGGTCGTTCATGAAGAACGATCGCTTCCGCGCGGTGCTCGACGCGGTGGCGAAGGCGGGTAACTGGGGCAAGGCGATGCCCGCCGGGACCGCGCAGGGCATCGGGTTCCACGCCGAGTACAAGAGCTGCAGCGCCGTCCTCGTCGAGATCGACTGCCGCCCCGAGACCGTGAACCGCAAGATCCCCAACGGCGTCGCGGGACCACGGATCACCAAGGCGATCATGGCCGTGGACGTCGGGCTCCCGATCAACCCGCGTGGTCTCGAAGCCCAGATGATCGGCTGTGTCAACGACGGCATCGCGCTGGCGCTGACCTCGAGCCTGCACATCGACAAGGGACTTCCGCTGGAAGGCAGCTGGGACAACTACTTCTACACCCGCCAATGGAACACCCCGCCGGAAATGAAGGTCATCGTGATGGCCGCCAACGGTGAACCCGGTGGTGCCGGGGAACTCGGCGTGGCCAGTTCGCTCGCCGCGGTCGCCTGCGCCTACGGCCGTGCCGTCGGCAAGATGCCCACCCGGTTCCCGATCAACCACGACACCCTGAGTTTCGAGCCCAAACCCCGGATTCCCCCGATTCCGCAGTCGCCCGCCGACGGCCTCGACCACACCTACTGACCACGGAGTTCCGCGTGCCTCAACACACCTTCACCGTCAACGGCAGGAAAGTGACCGTCGACGCCGCCGACGACGTCCGGCTGCTCTGGGTGCTGCGCGATCTGCTCGGCATCACCGGGCCCAAGTACGGCTGCGGGATCAACGTCTGCAAGGCCTGCACCAGCCACATCAACGGCAAGGCCTTCAATCCCTGCTCCGTGCCGGTCTCCGCGATCAAGCCGGGGGACGAGATCACCACCATCGAAGGCCTCGCCGACCCCGCCACCGGCGAACTGCACCCCATGCAGGAAGCCTGGCTCGAGCACGACGTCGCGCAGTGCGGCTACTGCCAGCCCGGCCAGATCATGGCGGCGATCGCCAAAGTCAAGAAGGCCCGCGCCGAAGGCCGTGAAATCGGCGACGCCGATTTCGACGAAATCCGCAACATCTGCCGCTGCGGTACCTATTCGCGTATTCGCGAGGCGATCAAAACCGGCGCCGGAAAGATGTGACCGGTCCCCGAACCTCACCTGACGTCGCGTGCGTGCTCCGTCAGGTGAGGTTCGGGGACACCGTGGTGCCGAGGCGAGAATGTGTCGGCACCGAACAGTTGCCGATGCGCTGGCCAGGGTGCGTGTCGCGTTCACGACATATCACTCGATCGGCCGCTGCTCGCCCGGTTGTGATGACGAAGATTGTCGCCATCGGTCTCTCCTGCCTGGTGACGAGCCCTGATCGCTGTCCGCGGTGACCGGTGCGGGTGACGCTTCGTCACCGCGCGCACGGGTAATCGATCATCGTTCTCGCCATTCCTCTGCCGAGCTGTACCTCACGACGGCCGATCGCAGTACGGTGTGCTGCGCCGCCGGGCGGCCCGTCGTGGCGACCTCCCTCGGGCCGTCCGGCGCACCGAAAGTCGTCGGGGCGAGGGTAGAGGGGACCGCACGGCCATGACACAGCCTGCTGTGCCGGATGGCGTGGCTCGACTGGACGCCGAGTTCAAGGAGTGGCTCGGCCACGAACAGCTCCGGATCAGGGAGCAGCAAGGGCAAGGAGATGTCGGCCAAGGCTTCAGCCTGGAGCGGGGTGAAGCCGAGCGGATGCTCGAACAGGCGCGGCAGCTGAGGATCAAGGTCAAGGACGCCGAGAACGACGCGAGGACGCTGGCGCAGATCCAGCCTCCGGCCGGGGACCCGGCCAGCATCTCCTACCACGGCGACCTGACCCGCCGGGCCGACGGTCAGCCCGCCGCGTTTTCGTTCGGGGCGGGGCATCTTCTGGTACAGCACGCCTATCTCAGCGAACTGATCGATCGGCTGGAAACGGCGCTGGGCAAGACGCATGAATCCGACGAGAACGCCGGTGCGGACATCGCGCGAGCAGGAAACAAGGCCGGAGGAGACCTCGGATGAGAACGCGCCACGTGGTTTCGGTTCTTGCGGCAGGGGCGATTCTTTTCGCCGGGTGCTCCGGGCCGGAGGAAAAGCCGGCGCCGCCGAATTCCTCGCCCGGAACTCCCGGTTACCCGAATGAAAAGGCGAATGGGCAGTCGTTGCCCTACGCCGGAGCGCCGAAGGTGGCGACGCCGCTTTCCTCGTCGGTGCTCTCCAGTGGCCCTTGTGCCGCTTTGACGCCACAGCAAGTGAAAACGGCGCTCGGGGTGGATGTCCAGGGGCGGCCGGACACCTTGCCGGGTATCGGGCCGAAGTGTATCTGGGACAACATCGAGCGAGGCTCCAAGGTGACGGTCTATTACGTCACGGAGACCGGCCGCGGCCTGAGCGGCCTGTATGAGAACACGAAACCCAAGGCCGCCGTGTGGAAGCCATTGCCGGGGATCCAGGGCTTCCCCGCGGTGGCTTACGTGGTATCGCTCGGCGATGATTCCCGGGACTATTGCGCGGTCAGCGTCGGCATAGCCGACAATCTCACGGTGGAAACCGGGGTGAACCTCGGCGAGAGCAAGATCGGCAAGACCGATCCCTGCGCCATCGCCCCCAAGGAGGCGGAGGCGGTCGTCACCACCTTGCGCACGAAGGCGGGTGCCTGACCGTGGGACTGTTCGACGGCTTGGCGCATCTCGGGGAATCCGTGCTCGACAAGGTGAAAGGGGGCGGCAAGACACTCGCCCGGCTCGCCGAGGGCACCGCGGGGTGGGTGGACGATTTGTTCAAGGGCGACCTCGGTACGCAGGCCGTGCCCGCGCCGAAAGTCATCGAGCAGGTCATCAACGGCAATTCCGCCGACTGGTTCCGTGGTGTCGACCTCGCCAGGAAACTTTCCGAGGCACAAGGAGAATTCACCAGCCGGACTTCCCTGATCCTGAGCGGCCTCGAATCGTCGTGGACCGGATCGGCGTCGGACGCGGCCCAGGCCAGGATCCGGAAGTTCCGCGACGTCGCGATCGACGCCGACGTGACCTTCAAGGGGAACAGCAGGAGTCTCGCCACGGTCGGGCATGGCTTCACCCGCGCCCAGACCAGTATGGAACCGCTGCCGAACCGGCCGGACAAAAGCTTCTTCGACGTCGTCACGCCGTGGAAAACCGACACGGAAAAGGCGATCGACAAGTACAACAAAGCCGTCGACCGGAATCTGGCGATCTATCGGGAGTACACCGAGCAAACCCGGGCGGGCAGTGCCCAGCTCAGTATCGACTACGGTCAGCTCGGCGCCTACGACGGCGGCGCGATCACCGCGTCCGGCTCGGGTGGCAGCGGCGGTCGCGAGGACGCCGGCGAGGGGAACCGTCACGCTGTTCCGCCGCGGCAACAGCGGCAGGCGGCCGGCGATTCGATCGCCCCGGCCTCGACGTCGTTGCCGAGTACCAGGAGTGAGCGCGGACCTGGCGGGCAGCCCGGTTCCGGCCGCCGGCAGCTTTCGTTCCCGCATGGTCGAGACGACGACACGAAGGCCGCGGGAGTCGTCCCGCCGGGTTTCCGGTCGGGACTCCCCGGTAGTGATTTCCCCGCCCCCTCTTCCGGTGGCGGTGGCTCCTCGGCCTCGGGCGGCTCGAGCGGAAGCGGTTTCCTCGGTGGTGTCGCCGGTGCCGGCGGGAATGGCCGGGGCACTCGGCTCGGCGGTAGTTCCGGCCGGTCCGGTTTCGGTGCCGGTACGGGGAAACAGACCGGCAGCGTTCCCGGTGGCGTGAACGGACGAGGTGGCGTCGGCGCCGCCGGAAATGCCGGCACCGCGGGGTCGGGTGGCCCGGCGGGGATCGCCCCGGGCGGTGGTGCCAGGAGCGGCCGGGGCGGGGAGCGGGAACGCGAGCGCAGGTTCGTGCTGGACGATTCCCTCTTCACCGAGGGCGAACGCGCGGACGAGGTGGATCCCACGACGGGATTGCCGCCCGTACCGCCGACAATCGGCGCCTGAGCCGGCGCGAAGGGGAATCGCGTGGAGGTGATCGACAGACCGGTCGTGCTGCCGAAGCCGGCGTTCCTGACCGCCTGGGAAATGATCGATCTGGGTGACCCGCATCCGGTGATCGGCACCAACCTCAGGTATGTGACGACCGACGGCTTCGCACGGCGGCTGCACGCGCGCACCATGGAACTGCTCGGCGAACACGGGCTGGCGCGCAACAACCGGCTCAACGGTCTGTGGCGTTCGACGTTGCGGGTCATCGATCGCGCGGAAAGCGAATACTACGGCTGGAGCACCTTTCGGGACGGCACGTCCTGTGCGGTGCTGATCGCGCATCGAGGCGGGGCGGCGGTGCGCGTCGTCGTGAACGACAGCATCGTCATCGTCGAGCCCGTCGCCCCGAAATGGCCGGCCACGACGCTCTTGGACACGCTGCCCGAGGCTCCCGCCGCGGCCGTGCGCACCGTCAGTGTGCCGAGAAGGCTTTTCGACGATCCGAATCCCATGCCGGCCAGCCCGTTGGCCGATCCGGAGGACACCGGCGACGTCGATTACGTGAAACGGGTGATGGCCGAGCCGCGGGACGCGGTTCATCAGCTCTACACCGCGCGCCGCGCCGATGCCGGAAGCAGGATCAGCAGCAGTCCGGTCACCGCGCTCGACCTCACCGGCCGCGGCCGGGTGCTGTCCTTCGAGACCGGGGACGAGCACGTCATTCTCAAAGCGGCGACTCCGCGCGACTTCGTGCTCACCCTCAACACGACCCACGAGAGCCTGTAGCCACGGTGTTTCCCTTCAGGAGAGCGGATTCGGTGGTTGGCCATTGACACCGTCCCGGCCGCCGAGGTGAACGGCCGACGTCGTGGTGGGCCGGTACCGGTCATTCCCGGCCTCGCTGGGCCGTACCAGGGACCATGGTCTGGCGGGGTCCGCCATCGGAGTGGTATTGGTACTCGGGCCGCGAGGTGGACGGGACGGCGACAGGCCTCGTGATGTGCCCAGCGGGGGAGACGATGGGGAACGGATCAGTGGTGAGGGGGCTGAAACGGTCGGCTCGGCGGGCTCCGGACCGGGCTCGCCCGAGGTCGAGGGCCGGGACAACGCGGATCGCGGTCCCGGGAAATCCGACCACGGAGGAGTGGACACTTCTTTGTCATCTGACAATGATCCACAGTGTGACGACACCATAATCGAGGTTTCGGGTTTTCTGCCGGGGAGACGCGGGCACCGTGGAGGGGAGGGCTGGTGACACAACTGACGCGTACCCTCTACCGCACGATCGTCGTGGTCGACGTCGTGGGATTCACCGCTCCCGACCGGCGGTTGCCCGATCGGCTGGCCGTACGCAAAGGCATGTACGAGGTCTTGACGACGGCATTCGCGGAAAGTGACATCGATTTCGCCTCGTGCGCGCGAGAGGATCGCGGTGACGGCGCGTTGATCCTGCTGCCGCCCGGCACGTCCAAGAGCGTGGTCGCCGACCGGCTGCCGGAACGCGTCGCGGTCGCGCTCCGGCGGTACAACTCGACGCGCATCCGGCAGGCCCAGATCCGGCTGCGGGTGGGCCTGAACTCGGGCGACGTGCTGAACGACGGCAACGGCTGGGTGGGCGAGGCGGTCGACACCGCTTTCCGCATCCTGGACGCGCAACGGGCCAAGGAAGCGTTCGCCGAATCCGGCCGGATGGTCGCCGTCATCTCTTCGCAACGTTTCTTCGACGAGGTCATCGCGCCCGATCCGGGGCTGTTGCCCGAGTTGTACGTACGGATACCGGTGGCGGTGAAGACATTCACCGGAACGGCCTATCTCCGGCTGCACGGCGAACTCGCCGCGCCCACCCCCGAACCACCACCGCCCGCGCCGCCGCCCGTGCCCGACGACGACACCGCGATGGTGGACAGTCCCGTCCTGGAAGTGATCCCGCGCGCGGATCTGGTGAAACTGCGTAACCGGCTCACTCTGCTGAAGGTCCCCCAACTGGCGGTCATGACGAGCCGCGCGCTCGGGCCCGCCATCCCGTTGCCCTCGCTCGACGGCGTCACCGACGCCTGGAGCGCCTTCCAGTTGCTGACCGATTTCAACGCGGGCCCGGACGGTGTTCCCCCGGCCATCACTTTCCTTTGCCTGCTTGCCGAACACTGCGGCGGCGAACTCGGCGCCGTCCTCACCGGCTGGGTCAGGGACCAGGCCCATCGGCTGCGCCTGGGGCCCGCGATCGCCCAGCAGCCCCCGGCCCGGCTGGCGGTTCCCGAGCGCGCGCATCTGCACCTGACGATCATGCTCGAGCCGGTTTCCGCCGATCCCGCCCGGTGCACGCTGGCTTTCTGGCGTCAGGACGATCCGGCGGTCTGGCCGCCCGCGCTCGGCGGTGTCCGCGAGATCGGGATCGACGAAATCGAGCTCCGGGTCGACGACGTGATCCTGGAGGCCGAGGACGTCTGGTCCGGCCAGAGCGTCTCCGCGGCGGTGGAATTCCTGCTCCCGAGAAAGTTGATCAATCTGCCGGTGCAGCGCTGGGCCACCGAACACGCGACCGGTCAGCCACAACTGCTGCGGTACACGTACCGGCTCGGTATTCGTTCACTGGAACGGATGCGATCCCGGCGCTGGCACCGTGCGTGGCATGTCCGGTGGGACTCTATGCTGGCAGACCCGTCAGCCGACCGGTTGCACTATTCCGGTTGCCCGGAGTTCGAGGAGTACCCCATCGAAGCAGTACTGAGCGACGATCGCTGGATCGGGCTGGTGATGGCGAAACCGCCGGCACCGCAACCGGAACCGGGCACTGGGCCGGACGAGTTCACGAGCGCTCTCCGTGGCGGGCTGCCGGTGGTCCTGTGGCATCCGGACGCCGGTCCGGAGGAGTTGCGCGAGTTGCTCGACTGGGTACTGGCCACGGAGCGTGGCTTTATCGAACTTCCGGATCGTCGCAAATTGGCGAATTCGCGGACGACGGTACCGTTCAAGAATTCTCTGGCCCATGATTTGGTGGTAATGTGGGACGATCCGAAAAGGGTAATCGTTCTCGACCAACCGTTAATCCCGGCCGTTGATCCCGCCTCGACAGTAAGGGGATACCGCGGATGAGCGTGAACGACCAGGACGCGGCGGTGCCGCCGGGCGGGCGGGCGCCGCTCGCCGATGCGCCCGACTGGTGGATCTACCGCGGCACCGGGAGGCCGATCCACGACATCGACCTCGCGCAGATCCTGCCCGCACCACCGCCATGGCGCGCCTATCGCGGCGGCCCGCTGCCCGAACACGACGTGCCGCCCCCGGACGACGGCGAGGCGGAGCGACGGCTCGGCACCGCGTTCACGCTTTCCGAACAGGACATCGATCCTGCCGAGCTGAACATGGTCAACGCCGCGCTTTATCTGCGGCGCCCCCTTTTGGTGACCGGTAATCCGGGGACCGGTAAATCCAGCCTCGCCTATCGGATCGCCCGCGAACTCGGTCTCGGCCGGGTGTTGCGCTGGGCGATCACCAGTCACACCACCCTGGGCTCGGGTTTGTACGGCTACGACGCGATCGGGCGGGTGCAGGCGGCCGCGACCAGTCAGGCGCAGCTCGGCGGCGAGGCCGAGGAGCCGCCGATCGGCGACTTCGTCCGGCTCGGCCCGCTGGGGACCGCGTTCCTGCCGTCGCGGCTGCCCCGGGTCCTGCTGATCGACGAACTGGACAAGTCGGAGGCCGATCTTCCCAACGACCTGTTGTCGATCTTCGAAGACGGTGAGTTCTCGATCGAGGAACTCACGCGGGTGCGCAACCGGCACCCCGAAGTCACCGTGCACACCGCCGATCCGCACCGCACCGCCGTGGTCCGGGAGGGCCGGATCGCCTGCCGGGCGTTCCCGGTCGTGGTGCTGACCAGCAACGGCGAACGCGAGTTCCCGCCCGCCTTTTTGCGCCGCTGCTTGCAGTTGCGGATCGAGAACCCGGATCTCGAACAGCTCGCCGCGATCGTCGCCGGTCACCTGACCGGCGAGAACGGGGGCCACCGCGATCGGCTCATCCGCGAATTCGCCGAGCGGAGCAAGGCCGAGGGCGGCCTGCCGACCGACCGGTTGCTCGACGCGGTCTACCTCGCGACCTCGGGCGCCTACCAGCCGGACCACGAAACGTGGCCGTCACTGGTGGACGCGCTCTGGCAACGGCTGACGGTGCGGTGAAATGGGCGGACCAGCCGGCTTCGGTGACCCGCGTTCCGTCCCGCCGACGGGACCGCGGGTCACCGGCTCGCGCGGAACGGGCGCGAGACTCGGCTTCGACGACCTGAACTGGACCGAGGTCGCGGACGCCGTATGGCTGGCCGCCGCCATGACCCCCGGCGGCACCACGCCGGCGCCCGCGCCCGAGGAAGAGCCGGAGCCGGTGTTCGACAGCGGCGGGGTCCCGATGCGCAACGCGCCCTCCGAGCCCCGGGAACGCCCGCCCGTGCGGCCCTTCGCGCAGCAGCCGTCTCCGGTGCCGGATGCCCTGTCGCCGGGTGTCGATCCGGGCCTGATCGTCGCCGAGGCAGGCACCGCTGCCCCGTTGCCCGAACCGACGGTGGACGGTACTGCGGCCGGCGGAATCGCGTTACCCGAATCGTTGGATTATTTCCGCGCTCTGAGAACGCTGAAACGCGAGACGGCGTCACGGCGAATCCACGATGTGGTCCTGGACGAGGAGGCCACCGCCGTCCGGGCCGCGGAGACAGGACTGTGGTGGCCTGTCACTCGAACGAGAAAAGAGCGTTGGCTGGACCTGACGCTCGTACTGGACAACGGTCCCTCGATGGCGTTGTGGCGGCCCCGGGTGTCCGCGTTCGTCGGTTTGCTGGAACAGCTCGGTGCTTTCCGTACCGTTCAGGTGCGCCTGCTCGAAACCGCGAAGGACACCGGTCAGGCGAGGCCCGTTCTCCGCGGTGGTACGCCCGGTGCGCCCGCCCGCGATCCGGACGAAATTCTTGACCCGTCCGGACGACGCGTCGTCCTCCTGGTGACCGACGGCGTCGGTGACGCGTGGCAGAAGAACGTGCTGTTCCCGATGCTGGCCCGGTGGGGCCGGGTGATGCCGGTGAGCATCGTGCACCTGCTCCCCCAATGGCTGTGGGGGCGGTGCGGCCTCAGTCTGCACAAGGCCTGTCTCCGGGTGCGGAATGCCTTGCACCCCAACGGACGATGGACTTTCGACCGGGCCGACGCCTGGCTCGATCCCGGCCCGGCGGTGCCCGCGGGAGCCGTCCCGGTACCGGTACTCGAACTGCAGCCGCGCTGGCTGGCCTGGTGGGCACGGCTGATCACCGGCGCGCAGCCGGGCCCTGCCGAGGGCACGGTCGTGCTCGCCACCGATCGGGTGCACCCGGACGAACCCGAAAGTCCACCCGGAAGGATGTCACCCGCCGAACGGGTCCATCGATTCCGGAGTGTGGCGTCTCCTCAGGCTGTGCGGCTGGCCCAGCTCCTTGCCGCGGTACCGGTCCACCTTGACGTCGCGCGGGTCGTAAGACAGCATTTCCTGCCAGAAGCGGGTATTCAGCACCTCGTCGAACTACTGGTTTCAGGGATCCTGTACGCTCCCGGACCCAAGGAGGGGGAGTCCACTTGGGACAGAGGTGGAGCCTTCACCTTTCCCGAAGCAGTTCGGGAATTGCTGCTCAGCGGCGCGCGGCGGTCGGAAACGGCGGGCGTCGTGCAGGTGGCGGCAGCCCACTTCGGTGGCAGAATTCCGGCACTCTCGGCTCTGCGAGACGCGATTGCCGACCCGCACAACACGCCGGACCCGGTGCGCACGCTCGAGTCGTCGGCCGACATCGAACTGGAGAGCGCCGTGATGCGCGCGCTCTCCGGCCCGTACCTGTCCCGGGCTGACAGGCTGCGGAACGCGGTACCGCAAGAGCCTGACATACCCAATTCTGAATCCATCAAGAACAAAACTGCGAGACCCAACGAGACTGTGAGTCCCAAGATGCCCGAGACGGCCGAACGTCCCACCGAAACCTCACCAGCGGCAGAGGGACGCGCGCCTCGTCTCGCCGAGTCCGAGACGGCCGAGAACGTGACCAGGCCGATGCCGCATCCCGCGGCGACGGGCACCCGGAGCTTCCCCAGCCGCCAGCCCGAGGACCCGCCACCGGTCTGGGGCAACGTCCCGCCCCGCAACCCGAATTTCACCGGACGCGGTGAACTTCTCGACCAGCTGGCCAAACGTCTCACCAGTGGCACCACGGCCGTCCTCCCGTCGGCCGTGCACGGACTCGGTGGTATCGGCAAGACCCAGATGGCCACCGAGTACATCTACCGCCACCTCCAGGACTACGACCTCGTCTGGTGGATCGACGCCGCGCACACCACCCAGATCCGCGCCGGTCTCACCGAGCTGGCCCGTGTCCTGGGCGTGCAGGGCGCGACCGAGGCCAACATCGCGGTCCCCGCCGTCCTGGAAGCCTTGCGGACCGGCCGCCCGTTCCGCCGGTGGCTGCTGGTCTTCGACGCCGCGGAGAGCCCGGAAGTAGTATTACCGTTCTTCCCGCGCAACGGTCCCGGCGAAATACTGATCACCTCCCGCAACTCCGACTGGGCCGGTATCGCCCGTCCGCTGGAGCTGGCGGTGTTCAAGCGCGAGGAAAGCGTCGAGCTGCTCGGCCGCCGCGGCCCCGAGATCGACCTCGACGACGCCGACGAACTCGCCGAGAAACTCGGCGACCTGCCGCTGGCCGTCGAGCAGGCGGCGGCCTGGCGCGCGGTGACCGGCATGCCCGTGCACGAATACCTGCGCCTGTTCGACGAGTCGGTCGAAGAAATCCTCGATACCGCTTCGGCCCCGGACTACGAAGTATCCGTCGCCGCCGCGTGGAACGTCTCGTTCGAGGAACTGAAGACCCGCAACCCGGCGGCGCACCAGATCCTGCACATTTGTGCTTTCTTTTCGCCGGAGCCGATCTCCCGTGATCTGCTCACCGGGGTGAGCCGGGTTTCGATCTCCCCGGAACTGGACGCCGCGCTGCGTGATCCGATCAAGCTGGCCCGCGCCATCCGCGACATCAACCGGTACGGCCTCGCGAAGATCGACCACGGCAGCAACACACTCCAGTTGCACCGGCTGGTCCAGCTGGTCCTGCGCAACAGGGTGATGGCGCCCCAGGTGCACGCCAGGATGCAGCACGGCGCGCACCAGCTGCTCGCCGCGCTCGACCCGAACGACCCCGAGTCGAGCAGGCACTGGCCGCGCTACCGCGAACTGCTCCCGCATGCCTACGCGGCCAATGTGCTCGACTGTGACGACAGCTGGCCGCGTCAGCTCTACATCAACCTGATGCGGTACCTGTTCGAGTACGGCGATCACGAGGAGGCCGCCCGGCTCGGCCAGCAGGCGCGGGAGCATTTCACCGAGACTCTCGGCCCGACGAACCCGCAGACGCTCGAAGTGTCGTCCCGGCTCGGGCTGTACCTGTGGGCGATCGGTCGCTACGCCGAGGCCGCGGAACTCAACCAGCGCACCCTGGCGCTGCGCATGCAGGTATCCGGTGAGGAGAACGAAGAGACCTTCGCCCTGCAGCGCAATATCACGATCGATCTCCGGGCCCAGGGCGATTTCGCCGCGGGTACCAAGCTGAGCGAAGAGATCTACACCAAATGCAAGCGCATGTTCGGCGAGGACGACCCGGAGACTCTCCACGCCGCTTATCAGCACGCGCTCAGCCTCCGGCTGTCCGGTGACTACCGGGCCGCCGCGGAACTGGACGGGGACACCCTCCGGCGGCGGATCGAAGTCCTCGGCCGCGACCACGTCCGCACTTTCAGCGTGAACAGCGCGCTGAACGTGGACCTGCGTGAGGCCGGTCAATACGGCCAGGCCCGGGTCCAGCAGGAACGGCTCACGGAGAACTTCCAGGCCCGCTACGGCGAAGACCAGTCGGACACCGTGGTCAACGCGTTTCACCTGTCGGTGGCCCGGCGGAAGGACGGGGACCACGACGGCGCGCTTTCCCTGTCGACGGACGCGCTCAAGCGATTCCGGCTCGCCTATGGCGACAACCACGCCACCACGATGGCCTGCGCTCTCGGGCACTCGATCGACCTTCGCCACTCGGGTGACCTCGCCGCGGCGAAGAAATTGGGGGAGGAGACCTTCGAGCGGTACCGGAACGGGCTCGGCGAGCACCACCCGCACACCCTGGCCGCCACGGTCGACCTCGCGGTGACGCTACGGCTCCAAGGCGACGCCGCGGCCGCCCGCACTCTCGACGAGCGCGCGTTGGAACACCTTCGTGCCACCATCGGCCCGGATCACCCGTACGCGGTCATCTCCACGGTCAACCTGGCAAGCGATCTCGCCGCTCTCGGCGAACTCGACAAGGCGATCGAGCTGGGCCGGGACGCGGTGGAGCGTGGTCGTCAGGTGCTCGGTGAAGAGCACCCGACGGTTCTGGCCGCCTGCTTCAATCTGGGCCTGGACCTCGCCGCCGCCGGCCGTGCCGAGGAGGCCGCCCCCTTCCGCGATCCGATTCTGGCCAAGTACCGCCGGGTTCTCGGCGAAGCACATCCCGGGACTCAGGCCGCGAGCCGCGACATCCGCGCGGACTGCGATATCGACCCCATGTTGATGTAGCGGCAGGCGACCGGATACCGCCACCGCCCCTTGTGCCGGACGACGACCTCGTCCGGAGGACCTGTACTGCCCGCACCACCGGATTCCGCGGTGGTGGGCGGTGTCATCGACGTTTCTCCCATGGTGTGGGGCCCGGTCGGCCTTACGGCGGCATCTCACGATGGCGGCGGCGGTCACGCGGGTCCCGCGGCGGTGGCCGCATCCCTGTCCCCGGCCACGCCCATACCGACCGCGTGCCAGGGACGGACAAGAGCTTGGAGCGACCGCATGCGACTTCAGCAGGGCGACGGCCTCGAGCCCGTCCCCCGTGACGGGCTGTTCGCGACTTCACCGCCGCAACAGGAATGGCAGGCCGACGATCCCGTCGCGGCCGTGCGTGGCAGGCCGACGGCGGTGATCTGTACCGCCCTCGATGTCGAGTACACCGCGGTATGCGCGCATCTGACCGGGCCACTGGTCGAGCACGAAGTCCGGGGAACGATCTACGAGATCGGCACCTTTTCCGGGCAACCGTCGGTCTGGACCGTCGTGCTCGCGGAGACCGGGGTCGGCGACACCGCCGCGGGGATCACACTGGAGCGCGCGATCTGGGAGTTCGCCCCGCAGGTCGTGTTGTTCGTCGGGGTCGCCGGCGGCCGCAAGGAGGTCGCGCTCGGCGACGTCGTCGCCGCCGACGCGATCTACGAGTACGACACCGGCCGGGACACGTTCGACGGATTCGTGCCCCGCGTCAAAACCCACCGACCGTCGCACCGCATGGTCCAGCGCGCCAGGGCCGTGGCGCGGCGCCCGCGCTGGCAGCACCGGATCCGCCACAGCACCGACCTCGGCCGGGAACCCGTGGCGATCGTCAGGCCCCTGGCGGCGGGTGGCACCGTGATCGCGGATCCCCGGTCACACACCGCCCGGTTCCTCGACCGGTACTGCAGCGACGCCGTCGCCGTCGAGATGGAGGGGAACGGCTTCCTCCACTGCGCCTACTGCAACGACGGGATCGACGCGCTCGTGGTACGCGGCATCTCCGATCTGCTCGACAAGACCGAATCGGCCGACAAGCACTGGCAGCCCCTCGCCGCGGACCACGCCGCGGCCTTCGCCTTCGAAACCCTGGCCTGCCACACGCCGAACTCCGAGACCCGGCAGCGCTCGAACGAAGGGGGCAGGCAGCGGTAGCAAGGCACCCGATCGGGGCGGCAGGCTATTCGGGGATGAGCTGGCCGATCCACGCGGCTATCCGCTCCACGGTCGGCGGCTGTGGCGCGGTGGTGCGCAGCTGCCGGTGTACCGCGCGGACGAGTTCGGGCCGGTGCAGCAGCGCGCGAGCGGCCGGGTGCGGGCCGCGCGCGGCCAGCGCCAGTCCGAGGCCGACCAGGGACGTCGGGCGGTCGGGGGAGGCGGACAATTCTCCTCGATAGCATTCGACCGCTTCCGCGAAATGCCCGCGGGCGTAAGCGAAATCGGCGGCGGTGGCACCGGGGACCCTGGGCCGCACGTCCGGAAACGCGGAGCGGGCCGCGTCGTCGACGGTGAGCCGGAGCAGGTCGGTCCGGGCGCGGGACCACGATCCGTCCGGTACCGGGGTCGGCGGCAGACCGGTCGCGGTGACGGCGGCGCTCGGCCGGGGACGTCCGTTCCGCCATGCCTCCGCCAGTTTGGTGACCACCGCCGGGTCCGGGCGCAGGTGACGCGTGCGCCAGCCCGCGAGGTGATCCCGGGCCACGGCCTCGGCCAGCTCGCCCGCCCCTGCAGGCACGGCCTCGTCCTGCCACGGACCGAGACGTTCGGCGATGCCGTCGAGGAACCGGCGTCCGGCGGCGGTCAAGGTCGCGTCCGCGCGCAGCGACTGGAGCGTGCGCCAGCTCTGCCCGCGCCAGTAGGCGAATTCGAAGGCGGCACGCCGGGAAGCCCGGTCCGCGCGGGCGAGGGCTCGCCAGAAGGCGGCGACGCCGAAGAACGCGTAAACCCCTTGCAGCGCACCGCTCAGCGGTCGCGGGTCGTCCCGCCACGGCACGTAGATCCGCTCGCCGGGGTCGGGCTCGTACAGGTCGATCAGGTGCAGTACGCCGCCGAGCACGATGTGCTGGAACTCGTGGATCAGGGTGGCGGCGAGCGAGGCGCCGTCGGTCGGCAGGGCGACTACCGCGCTGCCGAACGCCTCCCCGGTCGACGCGCTCGGATTCCGGAAGAGGACGTGGGGTTTCGGCACCAGCGAGTTCAGTCCCACGGGCATGGTCCCGGCCAGCTCGGGCAGATGGGTGGCGATCAGCCGGCACGCCTCGTCGGCCAGCCGCTGCCATCGCGCGACGTCTCCGGCGGGCAGCCGTTCCGGCGGGATCGGCTCGTAGAGGCCGCGGTAGGGGTCGACGTCGTCCAGCCGCAGGGAAAACCGGTGCGCGCCGACGCGGCTCCGCAGTTTCCGGATTCCCCACCAGCCCGGCCCGTCGGAGCCGAACGGGGTGGGCAGCCGCACCGCGGTTTCGGCGTTCGAGACGAGGTAGCGGGTGGCCTCGCCCCGCACGGTCGCCAGCGAGAACGGTGCGGTGGCGGGCAATCGGGCCATGCCCAATGCCGGGAGCATGGCGTTTCCGTGCCACACCGGGATGGTGATCTCGAAGTCCAGTTCCGCCTGGATCGCCGTGGCCGCCGCGATCGCGTGCACGTGCCCCAGGTGCATCCACAATGGACCGACGCCGTCGATTCCGTTGCGTAGCAAGCGAGTCGTGTAACCTGCCCAGCTCCCGGTGTACGGATTGGTGAGCATCCGGTTCACCGTTCTCGGCGATCTGGCTTCGGCGCGGGCCAGCAGTTCCCAGACCGAGTCCAGCGGCGCCAGCGGGCCCAGCGATTCCGGGGCCTTCGCCGCCTCCGTCATCAGCGCGTGCAGCAACAGCTTGCGCCTGCTCCGCTCGGCCCGGCGCAGGCGCCGCACCATGTCCTCATCGCCGTCGAGCCGTGCGAGTGCGTCGAAGTCTCGCCAGGACATGCGGTGGAACGGGGGACGCTCCCCGGCCGGCGGCGGCATCAATCGATCCGCTCACCTCCCCCGGCGCCGGAGCTCCGGTAACGCACACGGACGTGCCGGGCGTGTTCCACCACAAGCTTCGCCGAATGGTGGAAAGCCTCGCTGTCCAGCTCTCGCAATGCTGTGAAAGGGACTGCGCCGAGGTCGATCAACGCGGATTCGATGTCCGGTTCGGTGCCGGCCGAGAACGAGTTCATTGTGCCGATCTCCTCTACCACCAAATGGTTGCGAGAGTCAGATGTTTTCCCAGGATAACCGAGATGCCCACAACGACGGCGTATCAATCAAACCGGTCCTCCCGCGGCGAAGGCGGGCGGCCGGCGGCCAGTTCGCGCAGCGCGTGCGGGCGCACGATCGTGACGCGCTGCCGGGCGGTGCGCACGATGCCCAGCTTGCGGAGTTCGTCGAGGCCACGGACCAGAGTGCTGCGGGAGACCCGGGCGAAGCTCGCCAGTTCGCCCTGGTTGAAGTGGAGATCGACCTGCTTGTTCCCGTCTCCGTCGGGTGAGTGCTGCAGGGACAGTTCCAGGAGCACCGCGGCCAGGCGTTGCGGAAAGTCCGGCCCGCCGGATTCGAGCCGGAGCCGGTCGGACTCCTGGAGGCGGATCGCCGCCGAGCGGAGGAATTCCTCCGCTATGCGCGGCCAGGCACGCAGTACCCCGAGGAATTTCTCCCTCGCCACCACCAGCGTGTGCACCTCGTCGATGGCCGACATCGTCGCGGCCCTCGGCAGGCCGCTGATCGGGGCCAGCTCCCCGACGATCTCGGCGGGGCCGCGCGCGGCCAGCGGCGCGTCGTCGCCGCGATAGTTGGTGGCACTGATCTTCACCCAGCCGCGCAGCACGACGAACATGCTGGCGGGCGGACTGCCCTGCATGGCGAGGATCTGGCCGGGACGCCACACCTTCACGTACCCGGCGGAGGTGAGGGCGGCCCGCTCCGGCTGCGTCAGCCGGAACCAGGCTCTGCGTTCCCCGTTCTCAAGGGCGGAGGAACCCGTCACGTGGCCCCTCCCGTTCCGAAGGGCCCGGTTTGGCCCCGTGTTCCATTTGACGCATCGCTCGCTTCCCCGGACCGCCAGCATCGTCAGTGGGCAACACAGCCAAAGTCTCTGACCGCAACCTGCAATTGTGCCAGGCGGCAGGCCACTTCACCAGGCCTTACGCCGTGACCGGGGAGGTATGTCATGCGTGGGGCCGAGAATGTACTGAGACGGCCGGAGGACGGGCGTCAGGAACACGGGGCGATGACGCCGACGCCGCGGTCGTTCGGGATCTACCCGAAGCCCTTCACGCCGCATCCCCCACTCGTGTCCGGCGGCTGGTACCAGGGCGCCGACCGGGAGGTGGTCGGCCCCGGCCGGTATCCCGTCGACCGTCCGGCGGGCAAGTCGGCGGGGGCGGCGCTGCTCTGGACCGTCGTCTTCGGGCCGTTGGGGCTCTGCTACTTCTCGGTCGCCGGCGGGCTCGTGGCGGCGGCGGTGGCCGGGGCGATCGTCATCGCGGCGGGCAGTGCCCTGCCGCTGGCCGTGATCTGGCCGGTGTGCCTGGTGCTGGCACTGCTGGCGGTGCCATGGCACTGATCCGGGTGCCGGTGCCGCGAGGGGGCGGCACCGGCCGGCCCCGGTGCCCGGGTTGTCCACTGTGGACATACGAGCTCATGGGCCGGGGGACGGCGTGGCGGGGGTGCCGTTCGCGGCCTTGGTGTAGCGGCGGGCCAGACGCGCGAAGGCGGCCTTGAGTTCGTCGGGGCCGACGACCTCGATGTCGGCGTCGAACCTGCCGAGGCCGGCGGCCAGGCTCGGCCACGACCACGAGCCGAGGACGAGCCGGCACCGATCGGGGCCCAGTTCCTCGACGATTCCGTCGCGGGTGTAGCCGGACACGGTCGCGGCGGGGAGATCGAGGACGACCTCGCCGCGGCACGGCCAGCCACTCGCGTCGCCGGCGCCCTGGAACCTGCCGGCCACGAACGCGGCCACGTCGCCGCCGGGGAGTTCACGCGGGGCGAAGCGGGGGCCGGTGGGGGTGCGCGGGACGATCCGGTCGGCGCGGAAGGTGCGCCAGTCCTCGCGCTCGAGATCCCAGGCGACGAGGTACCAGCGCCCGCCCCAGGTGACGAGGTGATGGGGCTCGGCCCGGCGCGGCGGGTTCAGCCGGTCGGCGTCGTCGCCAGGGAGAGTCACCGGGGCGTAGTCGAAGCGCAGGACTTCGCGAGCGTGGACGGCCGCGCTGAGTGCCATCAGCACAGCGCTGTCCACCTGAGGACTCGGCCGGTTCGTCGGCCGTTCTACGGCGGTGACGCGGAGCGTGTCGATGCGGTGGCGCAGGCGCGCGGGCATGACCTGCCGGATGGTGTTCAGCGCGCGTGCCGCCGCTTCTTCGATGCCGGCGCCGGAGGTCGTGGCTAGCTGGAGCGCGACGGCGAGGGCGACGGCCTGGTCGTCGTCGAACAGCAGCGGCGGCAGCTCCCGGCCGGCATCGAGCCGGTATCCGCCGTCGGGGCCCTTGGTGGCCACTATGGGGTAGCCGAGTTCGCGCAGGCGGTCGACGTCGCGGCGTATCGTGCGCGGGCTGACGTCGAGCCGCTCGGCCAGTAGCGTCCCCGGCCAGTCCCGGCGCGCCTGCAGCAACGAGAGCAGCGAGAGCAGCCGTGCTGAGGTTTTCGGCATGACTTCCATTCTGCCCCGAGAAGCGGACACATCCTGGCCGCTATCCCTGCGATCGTGGTCTCGTGCCGGACAACGACAACCCGAAGGGCCCGAACACCGTGACCACCACCTCGCCATCCCCGACGCTCGACGCCGAGCGGACCGACCTGCTCGCCCTCCTCGCGACCGCGCGCTCGACGCTGGTCGACACCACCCGCGGGCTCAGCGACGAGCAGGCCAAGGAGCGTCCGACGGTCAGCGCGCTGTGTCTGGGCGGACTCGTCAAGCACGTCGCGGCCATGGAAGCGCAGTGGCTGCGGTTCGTGGTGGAAGGTCCCGGCGCGATGAACTACGAGCTGCCGGAGGGAGTCACCTGGGCGGACATCGCGGCCGGTACCGCGCGTGAGATCCCCCAGTGGATGATCGACCACCAGAACGGCTTCCAGCTGCTGCCCGGCGAGACGCTGGCCGGGATCGTCGAGCACTACGAGCAGGTCGCCGCCCGCAGCGCGGAGGTCATCGCCGCCCTGCCCGACCTGTCGGTCACCTATCCGCTGCCGGACGCGCCCTGGCACGAGGCGGGAACGGTGTGGAGTGTGCGCCGGGTCCTGCTGCACGTCATCGCCGAGACCACCCAGCACGCCGGGCACGCCGAAATCCTGCGCGAGAGCATCGACGGGCAGAAGTCGAGCTGACCGGTGCCCGTTCTCGACACCCGTGCGCTCAACCGCGCGACACTCGCCAGGCAGCTGCTGCTCGACCGTGCCGATCTGCCGGTGGCCGACGCCGTCGGGCAGCTGTGCGGGCTGCAGGCGCAGGAGCCACAGGAACCGTTCGTCGGCCTGTGGTCCCGGCTGCGTGCCTTCGAACCGGCGGCACTGGACGATCTGCTGACCGGGCGGCGGGTGGTGCGGACGCATCTCATGCGCCGCACGGTCCATCTCCTCACCGCGGGCGACGCGCTGGCCTGGCGGGCCCGGCATGACGCCATGCTGCGGCAACGGGTGCTCGGGACCTACCGCCGCGAGCTCGACGGGGTGAACCTCGGCGAGCTCGCGGCGGCGGGCCGGGCGGTACTGGCCGACGACGAGCCCCGCTCGATGGGTGAGCTCGCGCGGGCACTCGCCGACCGCTGGCCCGCGCCGGGACATCGGGCACTGGGCGAACTGCTGATCGCCGCCCTCCTGCCGGTGGTGCAGTTGCCGCCGCGCGGGCTGTGGCGCACCAAGGCGGGAGTGCGCTACCTCCTGCTTTCTTCGTGGCTGGGGCGCGAGATCGACCCGCTGTCCCCGGATGGTTCCGACCCGGTCGGCCAGACGCTGGTCCGGCGTTATCTGGCCGCGTTCGGCCCGGCGGCGTCGGCGGATCTGCGTGCCTGGTGCGGACTCGCCGGGCTGCCCGCGGCGGTGTCCGCGATCCGCGAAGAACTGGTTTCCTTCCGCGACGAGCGTGGCCGGGAACTGCTGGACCTGCCGGGCGCGCCCCGCCCCGACCCCGCGACGCCCGCGCCGGTGCGGTTCCTGCCGGCGTTCGACAACGCGATCCTCGGTTATCAGGACCGCGGCCGGATCATCGACGACGAGCACCGCGGCCTGTCGGTCGCCGGTGAACGCGTCGTCCTCGTCGATGGCCGGGTCGCCGCGACCTGGAGCGTCGAGGCGGACACCGTGAGCGTCACCCCGCTGCGGCGCTTCTCCCGTGCCGAACGCGCCGGTGTCGCCGAGCAGGGGCAGGCACTGGCCTTGTTCCTTTCCGGCAACGACAGTGACCGCGCGCGGATCGCCTGAGCGCGCGGTCACCGTCCATTGTGGAGCATGCGTGCGTGACGGCCGCCGGTTGTCCTACCGGTGGTTGTTCCGTACCGGGGACGCCGGTGGCGCGATCGGCCGTGAGTCCTGTTTCATGGTGCGGGACGAACGGCCCTTCGCTGTCACGCGCCAAGCGGTGACGCCGCACATGATCGCGATCAGCCCGCAGGCCGACGCGACGACCACGGCCCACGTCACGCTGGTGGTGGCCGCCAGATAGCCCTGGATACCGGCCACGACGCCGTAGGTGATCGCCAATCCCCGCCACTTGCCGCGAGTGCTCATGCGGACCTCCTGGTCTCCGGAGATAGGCCCTACATCGCGCTACCGGGGAAGATGGTTACAGCGGTACCGAACAAATCCCGGCGATGTAGACAGTATCCGGCGCCCGCGTCCGGCAAGGATGCCCTCCCGGTGCCGAAGTCCACAAAGGACATCGGGGCGGCGTTCAGCGCAGCCGTTCGTGCAGCGCCTCCATCCGGGCGTCGAGCTGCGCGGACATCGTCGCGGTGCTGGCGAGCTCCTCGGCGAAGTCCGCGGGGACCCGGTCGTCGTACTTGTAGAACAGCTTGTGCTCCAGGGTCGCCCAGAAGTCCATCGCGATGGTGCGGAACTGGAGCTCGACCTTCACCTTCTCGACCCGGTCGGAGAGGAACACCGGGATGCGCACGATCAGGTGCAGGCTGCGGTACCCGTTGGGCTTCGGGTTCGCGATGTAGTCCTTCCGGCGCAGGAGCTCCACGTCGTCCTGTGCGATGAGCATCTCCGCGACGCGGTACACGTCGGAGATGAAGGGGCAGATCACCCGCACGCCCGCGATGTCGTCGAGGTGTTCGGCGATGGCGGACAGGTCGGCGGGGATGCCCCGGCGGCGCCGCTTGTCCTGGATCGCCTCCGGCCGCTTGACCCGGCTGGTGATGTGCTCGATCGGGTCATGCCGGTGGACGAAGTCGAACTCCTCGCTCAGGATGCGCAGCTTCGTCATCAGCTCCTCGATGGCGAACTTGTACACCAGGAGAAAGCGGGGATACGAAAGCTCGGCGCCGACCGCCTGCTCGTCCTGCGCCGTGTCCATCCCTGTCCTCACTGACCTGCGATAACCCTCTCGGGTATTCCAACGAACCCCACGATAACCGGGTTCCCGTCGCCACTCCCGGGCGACGTCTCTCACTGTGTGTGAGGTGGGTCGCTTTCTTTGAGGGGTGGGGTGCTCGCCGGGATCCGCGGTGGCTTCGGTCACGCCGATGACAACGGTCTTCATGAGCGGAACGCCGGCCGGTGCGCCGCGCTTTCCGGTCGCCGCCCGGCTGACGTCCTTTATGGACGAACGGGGCCGGTGTGGTGGCTGGGGTATTCCGCGGGCGGGTCCCGGCCCTTACGCTGACCGCCATGACTCGCCTTGCTCGCGGCCTGACGGCCGCAGTGTTGCTGGGAGCGCTTACCGCCTGCTCCGGGGACCGTCCGCCGGCGCGGGACGAGATCATCGCCAAGATCAAGGCGGACCCGCAGACGCGGGGGACCTCGGACCAGACCGCCGGCTGCCTCGCCGACTGGTATCTGCGGTACGCCACCCCGGCCGAGACCAAGGCGTTCGTGGACGGGACGGCGGGCGGGAAGGCGCCGGACGGCCACGGCGAACAGGCGCGGGCGGCGATGCTGGACTGCCTCAAGTCCGCCGTCGATACGCGGTGACCACGTCTGGTCTGTCCGAACACTCCTAAGATCGTCTGTTTGGCTCTATATCGGACAGTCCGGCGCTGGCTAAGCTCATCCCAGCACGAGCGGCTCGTCCATCCTGCCTGGGGGAACGGCGTCCGCTCGCCGTGACCTGGGGGGAACAGTGCGCGTGCCGCGTCGTTTCGTTGTGCTCTCACGCCTTCTGGTATTGGCGATGGTGTTCGCCGTCGTTTCTCTCGGCCTTCCCGCGTCGGCGCCTTTGCCTCGTGGCAAGGAAAACACGGCGTCGGCGCAGGCACAGAAACCGACGGGACCGCCGACCCGGGTACGGGAGCTGGCTGATCGCCGAGCGTCGGCGATGCGCGTTTACGAGCTGTCCAACGGACAGTACGAGGCCGAGGTTTCCGCTCAACCCCAGCATTTCCGCGATGCCAAGGGCGGCTGGCAGCCGATAGACACGACGGTGCGCGCGCGGGCCACGGACGGCTATCGGTTCGGTAACGACACCAATGCGTTCACCAGTTCTTTCGGTGACCGGACCGATCGGCTCGCCCGGTTCGCCCTGAACGGCACCCGGGTCGAAATGGGACTCGACGGCCCCGCCCGGCAACTCGAACCGAAGGCGGAACGGGATTCGGTCAGTTATCCGAATGCCGTGGACGGCGCCGAACTGCGTTATCAGGTCACGGCGGATTCGCTCAAGGAGAAGATCGTCCTGGCGGCGCCGCCGAAGGACGGGACGTACCGGTTCACCCTGCGTGCGGACGGTGTCGTCGCGCAACCGCGGCCCGACGGTTCGATCGCTTTCTTCGCTTCCGCCCCCGGGCTCGCGGACGGGCCGCCCTTGTACGTGATGCCGCGTCCGTTCATGACCGATTCCGCCGACGACGCCAAGTCGCCGCACGGAAAGTCGTGGAGCGACAAGGTTTCGCAAACCGTGGAACAGCACGGTGAAACGATCACCGTGGTGGTGCGCGCGGACCGGGAATGGCTGGCCGCCCCGCAGCGGAAGTATCCCGTGGTGATCGACCCGACCATCCGGGTCGAGCCGACGTCGAACTCGGGGCAGGACAGCCAGATCTGGTCGGACAGCCCGGACCGCAACGACGGCGCGGACTACCGGCTTTCGGTGGGCACCGACGACTCGGGCATCGCGCGCAGCCTCGTCAAGTTCGACATGTCGGTGGTGCCGGCCGGCACCAGCCTGACGTCCGCGAAACTGCGGATGTACTACGACAACGAGCTGTACACCGGCGCGAACGACGTCACCATGGAGGCGCGCCGGATCACCAGCCCGTGGGCGCAGAACACCGTCACCTGGAACAACGCCAACGCCGCGTTCGCCGAGGCGGGGCTTTCGGCCGCGGTCAAGCGCGCCAACGTTTCCCAGGTCTGGTCCGAATGGGACGTCCGCAACATCGCCCAGTCATGGGTTTCCGGCTCGGCGCCGAACCACGGCCTCCTGGTCAAGGCGACCGACGAGACGCTCAAGCGCGGCGGCGCTGTCCACCACGCGGCCGAGTTCGTCTACAACGGTGACACGGCGACGTTCCCGAAGCTGGTCCTGACCTATGGACGTCCGGGCGCGGTGCTCCAGACGATCACGAAGGCCTACGCCACCGGCGCGGAACTGAACTGGGCGCCCTACACCGATCCCGATCCCGCCAACGCGAACGACGACATCGTCGAATACCAGGTGCACCGCTCGGTTTCGCAGGTCTTCACGCCGTCGTCGGCGACGCTGATCACCTCGGTGGGGGCGCAGGCGACCCGCTTCGTCGACACCACCGCCCCGGTCACCCCGGACAGCGCGCCGGACCTCGGGTGGAACGCGTACTACTACATGATCGTCGTGAAGACCCGCGACGGCCAGCTCGTCCCGAGTGCCACACAGCTGACCAGGACGCCCAAGGCGGGCCAGGTCCGGCAGATCTTCCGGGCGGGCGCGGACACCACCCTCGCCGCGAACCAGCCGAACACGAACCTGAACGTGCTGACCGGCCAGCCATGGCTGCAGGTGGGCAACAACAGCGGTACCTTCGGCAAGACGCGGGCGGTCGTGAAATTCGACGGCCTGACCTCGATCCCGGCGGGCACCAGGATCGTGGACGCCGACGTTTCGCTCTGGGGCTTCTATGCGAACGGCGCCGGCGCGACCTTCGACGGGCACCCGCTCACGAAACCGTTCGTGGAGAACGAAGCTACGTGGAACCGGGCGTCGGCGGCCACGGCGTGGTCCGTCCCCGGTGGTGACATCGCGGCCAGGGCCGACTTCGTCTCCGGCGTCCCCGACAAACCGACCTGGCACATCTGGGAAAACGCGGGCATGGTCCAGGGCTGGGTGGACAACCCGGCCACCAACAACGGGTTCCAGGTCAAGCTCCGCGACGAGGCGGGCGCGGCACAGCGCGTGCTGTTCCTGTCCGACGAGGCCACGGAACCGTTGCTGCGTCCCACACTCGCGGTGTCCTATCTGGGCAGTCCGCCCGCCCCGCCCGCCGCTCCTGTGGTGTCCTCTTCGGACTATCCGGCCGACGGGCAGCCGCACGGCGGCGCGGGCAAGGCGGGCTCGTTCACGTTCAAACCGGGCAGCACCGCGCCGATCAGCAAGTTCGTCTACCAGCTCGATTCCGACGCGAAGCCGACCGAAGTCGCGGCGACCGGCCAGATTTCGGTGAACCTGACGCCCGCCGCGTCGGGCACCAGGACGTTGACGGTGCGCGCGCTCGACGCGACCGGAGTGTCGTCGCCGGCGACCACCTACTCCTTCGTCGTCGCCGAACCGTCGCGGCACAAGAAGACGAAGACCGACTTCAACGGTGACGGCAAAGACGACATCATCACCTTCACCCGCGGGGACACGGCAGCGGTCTACGTTTCGCTTTCCGACGGCACGAAGTTCGTTCAGGACGGCTGGAAATGGCACGACCATTTCGCGCTGCAGAACGAAATTCCGCTGACCGGTGATTTCAACGGCGACGGTAAGGCCGATATCGCGACGTTCACACGGGGAACAGACGCGAAGGTCTACGTCGCGCTGTCCGACGGGACCAAGTTCTCGCCGACCGCAGGGCGATGGCACGACTATTTCGCGGCGGGTGAGGAAATCCCGCTGGTCGGCGACTTCAACGGCGACGGCAAGGACGACATCGCGACGTTCACCCGGGGCGGCAACGGCGCTGTCTACGTGGCGCTGTCGGACGGGACGAAGTTCCTGCCGTCGGTGCGGTGGCACAGCTCGCTGGCCCTCGGCACCGAAATGCCCGCGGTCGGCGACGTGGACGGCGACGGCAAGGACGACATCGTCGTGTTCACCGGCGGCGAGGCGGCCGACGTCTACGTGGCGCGGTCCGACGGCACGAAGTTCGCGCCCACCGCCGAGAAGTGGCACGACAACTTCGCGCCCGACGCGAACCGGGCCGGTGTCGGCGACATCGACGGAGATGGCAAGGACGACATCCTTTCGTTCACGAACGGCCAGGTGACCGCCGCGCTTTCCGGCGGGACCGCGTTCGGCGCGCCCCGGCAGTGGAACGCGAACTTCGCGCCGGGCAGCGAACTGCCCGGCATCGGGGACTTCACCGGGGACGGCAAGTTCGACGTCGCCACGTTCACGCGCGGCACCGACGCGAAGGCCTACGTCGGCGTCTCGGACGGCGCCCGCTTCGGCGCCGGTGCCCAATGGCACGGCCATTTCGCCGTCGGCGCCGAAGTGCCGCGGCCGAGCCTGTTCGCCGCGGGGCCGGGCACGCCCGCCCCGGTGCCGCCCGCCAAACCACTGGTGTCCTCTCCTGACTATCCGGCCGACGGGCAGCCCCACGGCGGCGTGGGCAGACCGGGCACGTTCGTGCTGAAGCCGGGCGACACGGTGCCGGTCGCGAAGTACGTGTACCAGCTGGACACCGACGCGCAGCCGACCGAGGTCGCGGCGGCCGGGGACACCTCGGTGACCGTGACCCCGGGTGCGGCGGGCAACCGGACGCTGACCGTTCGCGCGTTCACCGCCGGTGGCCTGGCCTCGCAGCCGTCCACTTACGCCTTCGTGGTCGCGGCACCGGCTCAGCCGCCCGCGGCACCGACGGTGTCCTCTTCGGACTATCCCGCGGACGGACAGCCGCACGGTGAGCCGGGCAGGGAAGGGATCTTCGTCCTCAAGCCGTCCAGCGCGGTCCCGGTCACCGGATACCGGTGGCAGCTCGACGACGGCGGGCCCGCGGACGTCGCGGGCAGCGGTGAGGTGCAGATCAAGGCGACCCCGCGTACGCCGGGCCAGCACACGTTGACCGTCCGGGCACTCGGCGCGGAGAACACGATCTCGGCCCCGGCGACCTACACCTTCGTGGTGGCCGACCCGCCCGGCGGGCCCGGCGCGCCGCAGGTGCTTTCGCTCGACTACCCCTCGGGCGGCGCCCCGTACGGCGCGCCCGGCAAGGAGGGCGCGTTCACCTTCCGGCCCACCGGATCGACGGCGATCGCGGGATACCGCTGGCAGCTGAACGGCGGTCCGACCACCGACGTGGCGGGCACCGGCAAGGTGCTGGTGAAGATCACGCCCACCACGGCGGGGCCGCAGACGCTGACCGTGCGGACATTCACCGGCGCGGGCGCGGTGTCCGCGCCGACCGACTACCGGTTCGAGGTCGCCCCGCTGGCTCCGCCGGACGCCCCCGCTGTGTCCTCTGTGGACTATCCGGCCGACGGGCAGCCGCACGGCGACGCCGGTCGCGAGGGCACGTTCACCTTCCGTGCCAACGGAACCACGCCGATCTCGGGGTATCGCTGGAAGCTGGACGACGGCACGACGACCGACGTCCCCGGCACCGGTGACGTCCAGGCGCGGATCACCCCGCCGACCGGCGGCACACACACGCTGGTCGTGTGGGCGATCGGCAGCGCCGGCTCGGCGTCCACGCCCACGACGTACACCTTCGTCGTCGCCGGTGCGGCGCCGACCCCGGACGTGCCACTCGTCTCGTCGACCGACTATCCGGCGGACGGGCAGCCGCACGGCAGCCTCGGCCAGGCCGGGACGTTCACGCTGCGCTCTCAGGGTGCCGTCGCGGCGGACGTGCTGCGGTACCAGCTCGACACCGACGCCGCGGCCACCGAGGTCCCGGCGGGCACCGGCACGGCGACGATCAGCCTCACCCCGGTCCGCTCCGGGCAGCGCACGCTGACCGTCTGGGCCAAGGTCGCCGCGTCCGGTGTGCAGTCCGCACCGGCGAAGTACGTCTTCGTGGTCGGCGCGCCCGCCGGCCCGCGCGACTACTTCTACGACGCCGCAGGGCAACTCGCCGGTGTCACCAACAACTCCGGCGAGGCGGCCGCCTACCGGTACGACGCCGCGGGCAACCTCGAAGCCACCGACCGGTACCGCACGGACACCGCGTCGATCTTCGCCATGGTCCCGGCACGCGGCCCGATCGGCAGCACCGTCGAGATCAGCGGAACCGGTTTCGCGGCCCAGCCCGCGGACAACAAGGTGACCTTCGACGGGATCGCCGCGCAGGTCACCGCCGCCTCGGCGAACCGGCTCACCGTGGTGGTCCCCGCGGGCACCGGCGCGGGCGCGGTGAAGGTGACCGCCAACGGCAAGACGGCGGCCGCGCGCAGCCCGTTCGTCGTCAGCCGGGGCGTTCCCGCGCCGACGGTGACCGGGGTTTCCACCGACCGCGCCAACTCGGGCGACACCGTCACGATCACCGGCACCGGGTTCGATCCCGATCCGGCACGCAACGTGGTGCTGTTCCACCAGACCACCGCGCGGGTCAAGCAGGCGGGCACCACCAGCCTGACCGTGGAGGTACCCGCCGCGGCGTCGTCCGGCCGGATCACCGTCCGCACCCCGGGCGGCACGGCCACCAGCGGCGGCGATTTCCTCGTGGCACCACGGGGTTTCGTGATCGACAAGCTGGTGTACGGCGGCCGGATCGAACTCGGCAAGCCGCTGGAGCTCGACATCCCGGCCGGCAAGGACGCGGTGGTCCTGATCGACGGCAAGGCCGGCGAGCGGGTGCACCTCGACCTGGAGAACAACACCATCCCGGTCCGTTCGGCGATGTGGATGTTCACCCCGCACGGCGGCGATTTCGCCCGCCGCACCATGGGTGACCCGCTCGACCTGTGGGCGGGCAGCACGCTGCGGCAGGACATCCCGGTGTTCGGCGCCAACGGCACGTACTCCATCGTCGTCGCGCCGGACGACACCGCGTCCGGGAAGGTACGGATCACCGCGTCGCACGAACTGACCGGCGACAAGCTGACCCGCGACGGCACCGGCGTCCCGTTCACCGTCACCGTGCCGCAACAGCGCGCGGAGATGACCTTCACCGCGACGGCGGGCGAATGGCTGAGCTTCGGCCTGACCGATCTGAGCATGCCCGCCAACACCTTCGACGTGCTGGTCACCTACCCCGACGGCCATGGCGGCGGCACCTGGAAGGCGTCGCTGACCACGTACACCCCGACGATGGTGTTCCGGGCGAAGACGACCGGCACCTACAAGGTCGGCGTGACGTTCGGGCCCGAGGAACTCGGCGCGGGCAAGGTGTGGCTGTCCAGCGTGCTCGAACCGGGCGCGCTGGCCGTCGACGGGCCCGGCACGCTGATGAAGATCAACCGGCCAGGCCAGTCCGTCCGGCTGCCGTTCACCGGGGTCGCGGGCAAGCCGCTGCGGTTCGCCACCACCGAGAACACGTTGCGGGAGAACGGAAGGCCCGGCTATCCCAGCGGCATCCTCGTCGAGCCCGACGAGAACCAGGTCGAGCTGCGGAACGGTACGCAGGAGATCCGCAACATCCCGGTCCGCAAGAACGGCGAGCACAACCTGTTCATGAGCGGCTGGGAGGCCGTCGGCGCCGCGCGAGGCTGGCTGACTTCCGGGACGGAAGCGGGCAAGCTGCCGATCAACGCGCACACCAAGGTCACCATCGACCGGCCCGGCCGCGAGGTGTGGTTCGACTACGACGGTGTCAAGGATCGCCCGCTGCACCTGCAGACGCGGGACAAGAGCCTGCCCGGCACCCTCACCATGCGGGTCTACCAGCCCACCGGTGGCAGGCTGGTGACCAGCTCGATCGACGGCAAGCTGGACATCCCCGCGCTGCCGGAGACCGGGAAGTACCGCATCCACCTCGATCCGGGCTACGCCACGACGGGCAGCGTCACGATCGCGGCGTCGGAACCGCTCGACCTCGGTCAGCTCGCGATCGACGGGCCGATCCCGAACCCGGCGATCTCCGTCACCGGCCAGACCGTGGCCGGCAAGTTCACCGGGCAGGCGGGGCAACGGCTCAGCCTCGGCTTCACCTCGTCGAACATCCCGTTCCTCAAGGTGAAGGTGCTCAAGCCGGACGGTGGCACGCTCGACGGCCCGCAGACGTTCAACCTGCCCAACGCGCTCGACCTCACCACGCTGCCGGTGACCGGTGACTACCGGATCCTCCTCGAACCGCTCGACGAGTCGAGCGGGCCCGCCACCGGTGACCTGGGGATCGCGTTGTCCGGGGAAGCCGACGGCGGCAAGGCCGACATCGGCGGCCCGGCCAGGACGATCACCATCGCCAGGACAGGGCAGAACGGGAAGGTGACCTTCGACGGCACCGCGAACGACGTCCTGCAGCTGGACATCACCCGCACTTTCCCGAACAACTACGGGGCCTACTACAGCCTGATCGCGCCGGACGGCACGGTTTCGCCGCGGCACTCGTGGATGTCGTACGACCGCTTCAAGCTGTCCCCGCTCAAGGCGACCGGCATCTACACGCTCGTGTTCGACCCGGCCGGCGGAGTCACCGGTTCGATGACCGTCGCGATCAGCAAGCCCGCCGCGGCGGCGGTGCTCGCGCAGAGCACGCGCATCGATCCGCCGAAACCGGTCACGCCGAAGTGCGTCCCGGCCGAGCCGCGTCCGCAGCCCGCCAAGGGCTCTCCGGTTCCACAGGGTTCCGCGCAGCCCCCGGCCGCACCGGAACCCGCGCCCGCGCCGCCGTCCCCGTCCACCTGCGCGCCGGCCGGTGGCTGGCAGCCGGACGCCGCCAACCTCGGCGGCACGGACTGGAACACGCGCTACGAACCGGTGCCCGCCCGGGACCGTCCGCTGCAGTTCGCCGTCGGGTTCACCGGCGTCGTCGGCAAGATCGCCGCGACGTCGGGGCAGGCGCTGGCCGGGGTCGCCGTCAGCGTCGGCGGACAGCGCGTCGTCACCGACGACCAGGGCAAGTTCGCGCTCACCGGGCTGCCGGACGGGCACGTCGTCCTGCGCGTCGACGGCCGCGCGAACGCCACCGGCCGCGCGTTCGGCGCGTTCGACATCGGCGTGGACACCCACGCGGGACAGATGCTCGTCCTGCCCTACACGGTGTTCCTGCCGGAGATCGACACCGCTGCCACGGTGCACGTCCCGAGCCCGACCACCGGCGAGACCGTGCTCACCACCAAGGCCATCCCCGGCCTCGAGGTGCGGCTCCCGGCGGGCAGCGTCGTCCGCGACGCCGACGGCACCGTGGTGACCGAGCTGAGCCTCACCCCGATCCCGATCGACCGGCCCCCGTTCCCGTTGCCCCCGACCAAGGTCCCGGTGTACTTCACCGTCCAGCCCGGCGGCAGCTACCTGTTCCCCGAGGGCGCCACGATCGTCTACCCGAACTACACCAAGGAGGCGCCGGGCACCCGGACGCAGTTCTGGAACTACGACCCGGACGGTCAGGGCTGGCACATCTACGGCTACGGCACCGTTTCGCCGGACGGCAAGCAGATCGTCCCCGACGGGAACGTCAAGTTCTACCGGCTCACCGGCGCGATGACCGCGGTGCCGGGGATGAACCCGCCGAGGATCGCGCCACGGCCCAACGGCGCCCGTGTCGGCGACCCGGTCGACCCGTCCACCGGTCTGCTGGTCGACGAGACCACGGACATGGTCGTCGACGACATCGCCCCGATCGAGATCAAGCGCACCTATCAGCAGGGCGACACCGACATCCGCGCGTTCGGCGTCGGCACCAGCTTCAACTACGGCCTGTACCCCTGGTCGCCCGGCGTCATCGGGCAGTTCACCTTCCAGGAGTTCGACCTGGTGCAGCCGGACGGCAGCCGGATCCACTACCGGCGGACCTCGCCGGGCAAGGACTACGCGGGCGCGGTGTTCAAGGCCGACCCGACGCCGACGAAGTTCGACGGCTCCGTGGTGCGCTGGATCGACAGCGGCTGGGACGTCACCCTGCGCGACGGCACCGTGATGGTGATCGGCGAAGAGGCGCCGCTGCAGGAGATCCGCGACAAGTTCGGCAACACCACCACCCTCACCCGGGCCACCGCGCCGCCGGGCACCGACGGCAAGGTCCGCGCGAACGGGCCGGTCACCCAGATCACCTCGCCGAACGGCCGCTGGGTGAAGTTCACCTACGACGAGGCGAACCCGCCGCGCGTCAAGTCCATTGAGGACAATCTCGGCAGGCGCGTCGGCTACACCTACGACGCCACGGGCCACCTGGAGACGGTGACCGACGTCCGGGGCGGAATCACCCGCTACACCTGGGACAAGGGCCTGCTCAAGTCCATCACCGACGGCCGGAACACCCGGTACCTGCTCAACGAGTACGACGACAAGGGCAGGGTCAAGACGCAGACCGCCGCCGACAACGGGGTCACGAAGTTCGACTACGTCGACTCCGGCGACGCGATCGTCGAAACCCGGATCACCGATCCACGCGGGCACGTCCGGCGGTTCACGTTCAACGACAAGGGGTCGGTGCTCACCGACACCAAGGCGTTCGGTACCGCGCTCGCGGCCACCACGACGAACGAGTACGAAGCGGACGGCGTGCGCCGCAAGGCGATGATCGATCCGTTGCAGCGCAGGACGACCTACGTCTACGACGCCAACGGCCAGCTCAAGGAACAGACCGTGCTGGCGGGGACGCCGGACGCGCGCACCGAGAAGTGGGAGCGCAACGGCCCGCACGCCGAGCTGACCAAGTACACCGACATCTACAACAAGGACACGGTGTACGGGCTCGACGCGCGTGGCGCGGTCGAATCGGTGACCGATCCGGCGAACCGGAAGACGACCTACAAGACCAACGAGAAGGGCCTGGTCACCAAGGTCACCGATCCGGCGGGCAAGTTCACCACGACGGACTACGCCGGTGTGGATCCGATTCGCGGCACCGATCAGCTGGGCCGGGTCTCGACGACGGCGTTCGACGCCCTCGGCAAGCCGGTGCTGGCCACCGACCCGCGGGGCGCGATCTCCGAAACCGCCTACACCGCGGCGGGACAGGTCGCCTCGGTGACCGATCCGCTCGGCCGCAAGGTGTCCTACGAGTACGACGCCAACGGCAACCGCACCAAGGTCACCGACGCCCGCGACGGGCAGACCGTCTTCGACTACGACGCGATGGACCACGTCGCCAAGGTCACCGACCCGCTCGGCAAGTTCGAGCTGGCGGAGTACGACGCCAACGGCAACCAGAGGAAGCACACCAGCAGGCGTGGCATCGTCACCGAACACGACTACGACGAGCTGGACCGGCGCCAGGAGAGCCGGTTCGGGACCGAGAGCAGCACCAAGTTCGGCTACGACCTCGGCAACCGGCTGAAGCGCACCGAGGACTCGGCCGCGGGCGTCGCGACGATCGACTACGACGGCCTCGACCGGGTCAAGGCGGAAACCACCACGCACGGCAGCGTGTCCTACGACTACAGCCCGACGTCGCGGGACCGGACCATGACCGTGCCCGGCCGGGCCCCGGTCCGGCACGTCTACGACGCCGTGGGCGCGCTGTCCGAGGTGCAGCAGGGCGGCAGCGCGGTGACCACCGTGAGCCGTGACGCGGTGGGCCGCGCGGAGCGGGTCGGCGCGCCCGGTGACGGGTTGTCGCAGACCTACGCCTACGACGACGCGGGCGAGGTCAAGTCGATCACCTACCGTTCGGGGCAGAACGTCCTCGGCGATCTCGCCTACGACTACGACGCGGCGGGCCAGCCGACGAGGACACGCGGAAGCTACTCCCGCGCGATGCTGCCCGAGGCGTTCGGGGACGCCAGCTACGACAAGGCGAACCGGATCCGCAGTGTCGGTGCCACCCCGGTCAGTTACGACCCGGACGGCAACCTGATCTCCGACGGGACGGCCACCTACACGTGGAACGCCCGCGGGCAGCTGTCCGGCCAGACCGCGCCGGGCATGACGGCCAGGTTCGACTACGCGGCCGACGGCAAGCGGCAGGGCCGCACGATCAACGGCGTCACCACCAACTACCTGTACGACGGCGTGAATCCGGTACAGGAGAAGGTGAACGGTGCGGTCACCGCGACCATGACGTCGGCGGGCGTGGACGGGTTCCAGCTCCGCGAGTCGGGCGGCACGACGCGCCGCTTCCTGACCGACGCGCTGGGCAGCGCCGTCGGCCTGGTCGACAACACCGGCGCGGGCGCGTCGTACACCTACGAACCGTTCGGCCGGACCTACGTCACCGGGAACGACGGCGGCAACGCGTACCGGTACACCGGGCGCGAGGACGACGGCACCGGGCTGTACTACAACCGCGCCCGGTACTACAGCCCCGGCCTGCAACGGTTCCTCAGCGAGGACCCGATCGGGTTCGACGGCGGGATCAACCTGTACGGCTATGTCGGCAACAAGCCGACGAAGCTCACCGACCCGATGGGCACGAAGCCCAATTACGTCTACCGGACGCCGCAGCGGGGCAACGGCCCGGACGAGTTGGAGAACGGGTTGATCCAGGGGAACCACCAGATAGGCGACCGCAGCGCCTACGTCGGCTCCGAAGGGGCCGCCAGGAGCCTCGCCAAGCCGACCGTCGGTTCGCACGAGAACGGCTACATTCGTTACGATATGGGGCCGGAATTCGAAGCGGAGTTCGCTCAGTATCGCTATCGCTATGTGGAGGGTGGGGCCGGCGCCTATGAATACCAGATACCCGTCGATCTCATTCCCCGTTTCAACGAGCTGACCCGTGGCAGGGAGTGGGTGACGTATCGATGAGTGAGGACGTGCCGATCGGCCGCAAGGTACGCGGTGTGGTGGCCGAGCACCATTCCTACGGGCTGGAGGTACGGCTCATGCCGCCGGATCCGCCGGTGCTGGCGTTCGTCGACGTGGCTGTCATTTCCGATGACCGCCAGATAAACGGGATGGGGGACTATCCTCCGGTCGGGAGCGAGGTCGACGGTGTGACGTTGCGGTACGACGCCAACGGGCAACTGCGGCTCAGTCTGCGTCACTCCGACATCGGGCCGAGCGAGGCTGGACGCTGAACACGTGGGAAGTTCGTGGAATTCCACGAAACCGGGGAGCGGCTCACGGGTGCTCAGGCACACGGCGTCGTCCGGGTGAGGAATGAACAGCAATGGACCAATTCGGTGTCGGCGTTCCCTGGGGTCTGCTCAGGATCGAATCGGTGGGCTCGACCATCGGCATCCCCGAAAAGGACCCCGAGGGCTCGCCGGTGGACAGCCATGAGGAATGCGTGGTGGTCACCGTCGTGCACGGGGACATCGGGCCGGTGGACGTCGGCGTATCGCTCGACGACGGCGAGGACGAGGGAACCTGCGTGTTCGACGGCGTCCTCCGGGTCCTGGACGACGGGATCGAGGTGGCGGACATCGTCGGCGAGGACTTCCGCCGCCACTACCCGGTGCCGCGAGGGCCCGCTCGCCTGCGGATCTGGCTGGACAACCCCGAGGAAGCGCAACGGGTGAGGATTCGCCTCACCACAGAGTGATGCACGGTCGGTGCGGACGGACGTCCGCGTAGCTGGGGGCGTGAATATGCGTGCGTGGGCAAGAACGCGACGGTGGCTCGTCGCGGGGGCGGCACTGGTCGTCGCGGCGGGGGTTCCCGTGTTCTCCGCCGGGACGGCACAGGCCGCGGAAGGCCAGGTGCACAAACCGGCGGACGCCAAGGTGATCGAGGGCCGCTACATCGTCTCGCTCAAGGCGCGGCCAGGGCTCGCGGCCGCCGCGAGCGCGAGTTCGCTCGCGGGCAAGTACGGCGGCAAGGTCGAGCGCACCTATCAGGCGGCGCTGACCGGGTTCACGCTTTCGGCGTCGGAGGAGCAGGCGAAGCGGCTGGCCGCCGACCCGAACGTCGACCGGGTCGAGGCCGACGCGCTCATGCGGACCACCGGTACGCAGACCACGCCGCCGTGGAACCTGGACCGGGTCGACCAGCGAAGCACCGTGCTGGACGACACGTACACCTACCCGGACGGCGCGGGCGCCGGGGTGACCGCGTACATCATGGACACCGGGGTCCGGACGTCCCACGCCGAGTTCGAGGGCCGCGCCAGCGTCGGCTTCGACGCCATCGGCGACGGCTGGAACGGCCAGGACTGCAGCACGTTCGGGCACGGCACGCACGTCGCGGGCACCGTGGGCGGTGCGACCTACGGCGTGGCGAAGAAGGTCAAACTCGTCTCCGTACGTGTGCTGAGCTGTGAGAACGTCGGTGCGACCAGCCAGATCATCGCGGGCGTAGACTGGATCACCCAGCACGCGCAGCGGCCCGCGGTGGTCAACATGAGCCTGGGCGGCGGGAAGTCCGCGGCACAGGAACTCGCGGTCAAGAACTCCATCGCCGCCGGCCTCACCTACGTGGTGTCCGCCGGGAACGACGACCGGGACGCCTGCAACGCCAGCCCCGCCGCCCTGCCGGAGGCGATCACCGTCGGCGCGAGCAACCCGGTCGACGAGCGGGCTCGGGACTGGAAGGACCCGGGCAGCTCGATCGTCAACGCGTCGAACTACGGTCCCTGCCTCGATTTGTTCGCCCCGGGGGAGGCGATCAAGTCGGCGCACAACGCCACCGACACCGCGACGGTGATCCTCCGCGGCACGTCGATGGCGTCCCCGCACGTGGCGGGCGCCGCCGCGCTGCTGCTGTCGCAGTCGCCGAATCTGACTCCTGCCGAGGTGACGAACGCACTGCTCGGCAGGGCCACGGTCGGCGTGCTGAAGCAGGACACGCTGAAAACCGGCTCACCGAACAAGATGCTCTACACCGGCGTGCCGCCGCAGATGGTCTGTTCGGGCGCGAACGACTCCCGGCAGTCCATTCCCGACCTGGGCAGCGTCACGAGCACGATCGAGCTGACCGCGTGCCCGAGGAAGGTGGCGTCGACGGCGAAAGTGCGGGTGCGGGCCGAACATCCGGCACGCGGTGACCTCTCGGTCCGTCTCGTCGCACCCGACGGCTCCGAGCGGGTGCTGAAGGAGGCCGACGGCGCCGACGGCACGGCCAACCTCGACCAGACCTACCCGCTCACCGATATGTCCACAAAGGACGCTAATGGCGTCTGGAAACTGGTGGTACGGGACAACTTCGGCTTCGACGAGGGCGCGTTGGTGGGCTGGAACCTGGTGCTGGCCGAGCCCGCGGTCGCGCTGCCCGTGGTGTCCTCGGCGGTGTACCCCGCCGACAACCAGCCACACGGCGGTGTCGGCGTCGGCGGCACGTTCGTCTTCAAGCCGGGTAGCTCGGTGCCGGTCGCGAAGTACTCGTACCAGCTGGACGGCGAAGCGCAGCCGAAGGAAGTGACCGCGACGAACGGCGAGGCGTCGGTCACCATCACCCCGAACACGGCCGGGCGCCGGACGCTGACGGTGCGCGCGTTCAACGCCGTCGGTGAGCCCTCCGCGCCGGTGCCGTACGACTTCGTGGTCGCCGACGTGCCACCGCCCGCGGCTCCGGTGGTGTCCTCCTACGACTATCCCGCGGACGGACGTCCCAGCGGCGGCGCGGGACTGACCGGCGCGTTCACCTTCAAACCGGGGAGCGCGCAGGCGGTCAAGAAGTACTCGTACCAGCTCGACACCGACGCGCAGCCGGCCGAGGTCGCGGGCACCGGAGAGGTTTCCGTCGCCCTCACGCCGAACGCGGCGGGCCGCCGGACGCTGACCGTCCGCGCCATCGACGGCGGTGCCCCGTCCGCGCCCACCACCTACACGTTCACCGTGGCTTCGGCGACGGATCTCCTCGACGGCGGCACCCTGGTCGCCGACGGCGCGGCCGTCACCCAGACCATCCCGGTCGACAAGGCGCTCCGGCTGCGGTTCGACGGCACGGCGGGCGACAAGCTCGGCCTCGGCATCCCGTCGAACGCCGTCACGACCTTCGCGAAGGTGTGGGTCGTCGACCCGGCAGGCCGCTCGTTCACGGTCGAGAACAACAACGGCCCGTCGTACACGGGCCCGGCGACCAGCCGGTACATCCCGATACCGGCACTGAAGACGACCGGGTCGTATCAGGTGTTCATCGATCCGGATGCCGCGGGAACCGGTGCGGTCACCGTGCAGCTCGCGAAGAGCCTCGTCGGGACGACCGACCCGGCGGCACAAGGATTCCCGTACAGCATGGCCAGATCGGGCCAGTCCGTGGACCTGTCCTTCGACGCCGCGCAGAACACCTGGTACGACCTCGGTGTCACCGATCAGCCGAGCACCCAGTACCTGACCGTGCACGTGTTCGACCAGAACGGTGCCAGGATCGGGAACCCGCTGGTCCTCTATCCCGGCTCACCCGTCCGGTTCCGCGCCGCGGCACCCGGCAGGTACCGGGCGGTCGTCGGCGCCTACTTCGGGGAAAGCACCGGCGGTGGGAAGCTGTGGCTGTCGACCGAAGCGGATGCCGGGGACATCACCGCCTCCGGGCCTGCCAAGGCACTGACGCTGAGCAGGCCAGGGCAGTACGCGCGGCTGAGGTTCGACGGCACGGCAGGGCAGCGGCTCGGTGTGGCGTTCACCGACCTGTCCTGGCAGTTCGGCTTCCCCAGAGCGGACGTCCTCGGGCCGGACGGGGTTTCGCTGGGAGCCGAGACCTACGGTGGTGGCGCGATCGTCCCGGCACTCAAGCAGACCGGCGCGCACGAACTGGTCGTGAACAGCGGCGGCGCGGACACCGGGACGCTCAAGGCCACGCTGTCCGAGGAGATCGTGGCGGGTCCCATCGCCGTGGGCGGTGCGGCCAAGCCGATCACGGTCGGCCGCGTCGGGCAGCACACCCGGCTGAGGTTCGACGGTACGGCCGGTCAGCGGCTGAGCCTCGGTGTCACCAACGCGACGGCGGGCTTCGACAGCCACTTCGTCCGGGTCTACCAACCGGACGGGACGATGCTGAGTTACGGGACCTACACCACCGGCGCGGACCGGTACGCGTTCGAGGTGCTTCCGGTGACCGGCGCCTATGAGATCTTGGTGAGCCCGACCAAGAACGTCACCGGCACGGTCACGCTGACATTGTCCGCTCCCGCCGACGCGGGCACCATCGCCGTCGGCGGCGCGGCCACCGTGTCGGTGCCCCGTGCGGGGCAGGAGGGTCAGGTCGCCTTCACCGGTGTGGCAGGCGACAAGCTGCGATTGACCTTCAGCGGCAGCACGTTCGCGAACAAGGTCTTCACCCTGACCGTCCTCAAACCGGACGGGACCAAGCTGGTCGACAGGGCCTACAAGCCCGACCTGAACCCGTACGACCTCCCGGCGTTGCCGGCGGCGGGCAGTTACGTGGTGCTCATCGATCCGGACGCCGCGGGAACGGGGTCGCTTTCGGTCGGGCTGGTCCGGTCGCCGTGACAGGAGGGAAAGCCTGGGGCAGGCGGTCGTTCCTGGCCGCCGTGGGCGTGGCGGGCCTCGCCGGATGCGCGGGCCCGCACGTACCCCCTCCGTCGCCGTCCCCCGCCCTGCCTCATCAGGGCGGGGTGGTAGACCCGGCGTTGGCCAGGACGGAGCTGGTGGCCTTCGACGTGACGGCGCGGGACAGGGACGGACTCGCTGCGGTGTTGCGGGCCCTGAGCGCGCCGATGGCCGGGGTGACCGCGACCATCGCGGTGGGAGCCTCGCTGTTCGACGGACGGTTCGGCCTCGATCGCCCGCGGCGGCTCGCTCCTATGCCGTCCTTCCGCAACGACGTCCTGGATTCCCAGTGGTGCCACGGAGATCTGCTCGTCCAGGTGAGCGCGGACACCGAGGAGCCGATCACCACGGCGCTGGCGCGGGAGATTCCGGGCGTCACCCCGCGCTGGCGCCTGTCCGGCTTCCACCCCGGCGGTGAAGCGCGCAACCTGTTCGGCTTCCGGGAAGGCGCGGGCAATCCTGAGGCGGCCGACGCCCGCCTGATGGACCAGCACGTGTGGGTCCAGCCCGGTGACGACGAACCCGCCTGGTGCGCGGGCGGGAGCTACCAGGTCGTGCGCCTCATCCGGCTCGCCATGCCGATCTGGGACGCCGAGCCGGTGGCGACCCAGGAACGGGTTTTCGGCAGGAGCAAAGACAGCGGAGCGCCGCTCGGGCAGGCCAGGCTGTACGAGAAACCCGACTACGCGAACGACCCCGGGGGCCGGGTGATCGCCCTCGACGCCCACATCCGCCGCGCGAACCCGCGGACGCCGGGTGACGACGCACGGCAGATCCTGCGCCGCAGTCACTCCTACCGGCGTTCCGCCGCCGACAGTGGCCAGATCTTCGTGTGCTTCCAGCGGGATGTGGAGCTGGGCTTCGCCACCATCCAGCGGCGGCTGGCCGGTGAGGCGCTGGAGAAGTACCTGCTGCCGTTCGGCGGCGGCTACTACTTCGTCCTGCCAGGCGCCGTGGGCGACGATTTCCTCGGCGCCACAATGCTTTCCGGCCGCTGACCGGCCTCGCCCGCCCGGGGGACTTGACGCCCCCGCACGCGCGAGGAAGACGACACGACGAACCCCGACGATCCGGCGCACTGAGGAACAGCCCCGCGTGTGCACGGGGACGATAACGCCACGGCGGGCCGAAGCTCGTCCTGGTCGGGGCCAGCCCCGCGTGAGCGGGGACGATACTTGCTGACCTGCAGTTTCACAGTCCGCAGCGGTATTTCTCGTTCACTTTCCCGCAGCCGTGCCGCCGCCGCACACGTTCACTGTATCCACAAAGGACTCTCGTGCCGTTAAGGCCACCTTGCGGGCGTCTGACGCCCATAAGGTGGCCTTGACGGCATCCGCGGCGCCACGAAAGGATGTTCGGCTTCCGTACATGTGTGCGACAACCGTAGGTCATGTCCGCTCGGGATCACTCGCTTACGTTCACGAACGACGTTCAGACGTGAGGAGTTCGGAAGATGGATCGCAGAGCGTTCATGGCGGCCGCCGGTGCCGCCGCGGCGGGGACCGTGCTGGTTCCCGGTCAGGCGGAGGCGCAGCCGGGGTGGGGGCCGTCCGGGCCGGTCGTGCGGTTCAACATCCTCAGCGACATCCAGGGTGACCTCGCCGACTTCGGCCGCGCGCTCGACGATCTGAACGCGATCAACCCGGGCAGCGCGGGCCTCGGTATCGCGGGGGACATCACCCCGCGCGGCTACGACTTCGAGTACGCCCAGGTCCGCGAGACGCTCGACAAGCACCGGCATCCGCGCGAGGTCGCGTGGGCGATCGGCAACCACGAGTTCTACGTGCCGAAGTGGCGGAACCCGGACACACTCGCCCAGGAGACCTGGCCCAACGGCACGACCGAGGATTCGCTGTTCCGCAGCTTCTTCCGCTTCGCCGGGCGCAACACGATCTACAGCGAGTCGTCGTTCGGCGGCATCCCGGTGCTGTGTCTCGGCACCGAGCGCTACGCGAAGTATCACGACCCGAAGCTCTGGGACGAGGTCTGGATCAGCGACCAGCAGTTCACCTGGCTGGAACAGCGCTTGCGCTACTGGTCGAACCGGCGCAAGCCGGTGATGGTGCTGACCCACCACCCGCTGCCGAACACCGTTTCCGGTACCCACAACAAGCTCTACCTGTCCGACTACCTGCAGCCCGACCGCCTGCTCTCGATCCTCGGCCGTTACCCGGACGTGTTCCTGTTCTCCGGGCACACGCACTGGGACCTCAACCTGTCCGACTGGGTGGTCCGCCGCGTCGTCCCCGGTACCGGCAACCTCGAAGGCTTCACCGTGGTCAACACCGCCGCCGTGCAGGTCGGCTGGATGGACGACGGCAAGGGTGGTGAGGTGTCGCTCGGCGGCGCGTTCAACCAGGGGCTCCAGATCGAGGTCTCGCCGCGCTCGGTCGTCATCAAGGCCCGCGACTTCACCACCCGCACCTGGCTCAAGCAGATCACCGTCCCGCTGCACAACTCCCTCGGCGGCCCCTGGTGACCCCCTGACCGTCCTTTGTGTACTTCGGTGCGCGAAGCCGGGCCCGCCGCGACGACGTCCCGAACGCGTCGTTGGCGACGTTGAACGTCCCGAACGCGTCGTTCGGGACATCGGCCCGGCAGCGGCCGGGCGCCCGCCCTTGTCGCGAATGCTCCGTTGGGGACGATCAACGTCCCCAACCGAGCGCTGTGTCTTAGAAACAAAAAAGATCCCACCAGACAAGGTGCGATCGGGGGGGGCGGGGGGT
>NZ_JBHYIQ010000022.1:74829-117211 GCF_042739895.1 Amycolatopsis sp. NPDC059021 | reverse complement strand
GGCACCCCCCCCCCGGGGCGGCGGCCACACGGGCCGCCGCGGGGGCCTTTGCGCTCCCTCCCTAGCCGTCACGCCCACTTAACCAGCAATGAGCGCTGTGAAGGAGGCCTTCACGGCACTCTGGGTGACCACGGGCGCAGAGGGTGTCGGGGCGGTCTGGTAGAGATCACGGGGTGAGCTCCGAATCCGCCCCGCTGTGGGACCTCCCGGAGCCTTCGCGACCCGTGCCGGCGCCGAAGGCGAAACCGGCGCGCGCGAAAACGGCCGCGTCCGCCAAGCCCGGTGCGCCGCGCAAGGGCCAGCAGCAGCCCGCGCCCGAACTCCCGGTCGCCCGCGTCGTCGTCGACATCCCGCTCGCGCACCTCGACCGCCCCTTCGACTACCAGGTCCCAGAGAAGCTGCACGAGGCCGCCGTCCCCGGCTGCCGCGTCCGCGTGCGCTTCGCCGGGCAGCTCGTCGACGGCTATCTCCTCGAACGTTCCGACACCACCGAGTACGAGCGCAAGCTCGCCTTCCTGGAGCGGGTGACCTCCAGCGAGCCCGTGCTGCCCCCGGCACTGCACGCGGTGTGCCGGTCGGTGGCGGACCGCTACGGCGGCACGCTCAGTGACGTCCTGCGGCTCGCGCTCCCGCCCCGGCACGCCAAGGCCGAGGCGGAACCCCCGCGCGAGCCCGCGCCGAGGCCGGCGCCGCCGGAGCGCGAGGCGTGGGCGAAATACCAAGCGGGGCATGCCTTTCTGGACGCGCTGGCCGAGGGCCGCCCCGCCAACGCCGTCTGGCAGGCACTGCCCGGCGAGGACTGGCCGCGCCGTCTCGCCGAAGCCGCCGCGACCGTCGCCGCCCAGGGCCGGGGCGCCGTGCTCGTCGTCCCGGATCATCGCGATCTGACCCGCGTCCACGAGGCGTGCGCCGAACTCGTCGGGGCCGACGCGGTCGTCGCGCTGATCGCCGGGCTGGGCCCGGCCGAGCGCTACCGCCGCTGGCTCGCGGTGCTGCGGGGCGCGGTGCGGGTCGTGGTCGGCACGCGCGCGGCGATGTTCGCCCCGATCGCCGATCCCGGTCTGTTCGTGGTCTGGGACGACGGCGACGACCTGCACCTCGACCCGCACGCGCCGTACCCGCACGTGCGGGACGTGCTGATGGACCGCGCGCACGCCACCCGCTCGTCCCTGCTCGTCGGCGGCTTCGCGCGTACCGCGGAGGCGCAGTTCCTGGTCGAGTCGGGCTGGGCCCAGCCCGTGCTCGCCGCGCGTCCCGAACTGCGGGCCGCCGCGCCCCGGGTCACCCCGGTCGGCGAGGACTTCGACGTCGCGCGGGACGAGGCCGCGCGGGCCGCCCGGCTCCCGGCGGTGGCCTTCGAGGCCGCGCGTCAGGCGCTCGGCGGGGGAGTGCCGGTGCTCGTGCAGGTCCCGCGGCGCGGGTACGTCCCGGGGCTCGCTTGTGGACAGTGCAGGACGTCCGCGCGTTGCCGTCGCTGCGCGGGCCCGCTGACGTTGCCGGGCGGTTCGGTCGACGGCGCGCCCAAGCCGCCCGCGTGCCGGTGGTGTGGCGTCCCGGAAACGGCGTTCCGCTGTCCGGCCTGCGGGTCGGTGCGGCTGCGCGCGGTGATCGTCGGCGCGAAGCGGACCGCCGAGGAGCTGGGCCGGGCGTTCCCCGGCGTCCCGGTGCGGACGTCCGGCGCGACGGAGGTCCTGGCGAGCGTGCCGGGAAAGCCCGCGCTCGTGGTGTGCACCCCGGGCGCGGAACCGGTGGCCGAAGGCGGATACGGCGCGGCGTTGCTGCTCGACGGCTGGGCGTTGCTCGGCAGGCAGGATCTGCGCGCGGGGGAGGAAACCCTGCGCCGGTGGATGGCGGCGGCCGCGCTCGTCCGGCCCGCCGCCTCCGGCGGCCGGGTCGTCGTCGGGGCCGAGGCCGGGCTGACCGTGGTGCAGGCCTTGGTCCGCTGGGACCCGTCCTGGCACGCCGGCCTGGAACTGGCCGAACGCCGCGAACTCGGCTTCCCGCCCGCGATGCGGATGGCCAGCGTCGAGGGCAGCCCGGACGCCGTCGCCGAACTGCTCGACGACCTTCCGCTGCCCGAAACCGGCGAGCTGCTGGGCCCGGTCCCGATCGGCGAGTTCGACGCCGAGGGCAACGCCGCGCGCGAACGCGTCCTGATCCGCGTCACCCGCGCCGACGGCAAGGCCCTCGCCGCCGCCCTGCACGACGCCAGCGCCCGCCGCGACGCCCGCAAAGCCCCCGACCCCATCCGCATCCAACTGGACCCCCTCGCCCTGATCTGACGCCCGGCGAGTCCCACGTTCAGGACGCCGAGTTCCACATTGGGGAGCCCGAGTTCCTCATTCGGTCTCTCGGTGAGGTTTCGCGAATGGGGAACTCGGGCGCGTGAATGTGGAACTCGGGGCCTTGAGTGTGGGACTCGGGCGCGTGGGTGGGGGACTCAGCCTGCGGCGGCGGTGGCGAGGGTGACGACCTGGTCGGCGATGGCGTGGCGGCGGGATTCGAAGTCCTGGTCGGTCAGGGCCGTCGGGGCCGTGGGCTGGCCCAGGACGGGGGTGTGCAGGTGGCCGCCGGGGAGGTCGGGCAGGCCGAGGCCGACGCGGACGCGGTTGCTGCGGAACATGGACTCGTTCGAAAGGTACGTGCCGCCCCCGCCGGAGGCCGCGATTTCGCCGGGGCGCGGGGAATCGGTGCGGCACACCGGCGTCCCGGCGCCGGGATGGGAGCTGTCCGGCCACACGCAGAACTGCTGGTTGAACTTCACCGGGTACGCCCCGGGCGGCGCGGCCTGCATCCGCGCGTAGGGCAGCGTGGTCTCGATGAACTGGACGTCCGGCTGCGGCCAGCCGGCGGCGGGCGGCACCGGGCCGGTCGAGGACGCGCGGTTGTTGTCCGGTGAACCACCGCGCCAGTTACCCGCCCAGCGCTCGATGTCGAACTGCCCCGGCCGTCCCTGGCTCACGGTCATGATCACGTCGGGCCGCCGCGCGCGATCCCGCAGCGCCGAGCCGAAAGCGCTTTCGACGATGCCCTTGTCGAAGTAGCTCCAGACCACCGGGAATGTCACGGTGTGGACGAGCGCGGGACCGTCCGGCGTCTGCAGCACCTTTCCGTCCAGCTGCAACGCGGACGCGCCCGCCGGGTTCGAGATCCGCACCCCGGCGCCGTCGAGCTGGAACGGGTCGAAGCCGCTCACCAGCACCCGGCGGGTGAGCTTCCCGAGCGGGAACCGGACGTCGTCGAGCCCGCGCGAACCCTGGTCGAACGCGGTGAGCAGGCGTTCCCGGACGTCGGGGGCCAGCGGGAACCGAGGCGTCCACTGCCGCAGCGCCGCGCTCATCCGCAGCCGCGCCCAGTACAACGGCCGGTCGTCGTAGCGGTCGAGAGTCCCCAGCTCGGGGCGGCGGCCCTGCGCGCGATCGACGGCCGTGCGCCACAGCTGCCGCCCGGCGTCGGCCACGGTGCGTTCCGCGCGACGCGGTGACGTGCTGCCGCAGAGTTTCCTGGTGAAATCACCGGTGAGCGCGTCGAAACCGGCGAGGCGGATCAGCTCGGGTCCCACGGCGGGCCCTCCGCCCGGCAGTGTCGCGGTCAGCCGTTGCTCTTCGACGGTGAGCGGGACGCTCTTGTCGAAGCAGTCCGTCCCGGTCTCGGCGGTCGCGAGTCCGGGCAGCGCGAGCATCGGGGCGGCGACGAGTACGGGCAGCAAGGCACGCCAGGATCTGGGCACGAGTCCTCCAGTAGTGACCATTTCCCGTGACAGTCCCAGTTCGTGGACGCCGGCAGTAGCGACGTTGGTATTGCCGTTCCGGAGGCTTGTCCACCTCGCGCCGACGGGGCAGACTCGCGCGCATGCCCGCGCACAGAACCCGGACGCCGCGGCGCGTTTTCGCGCTCGCCGCCGTCACCGCACTGCTCACCACCACCGGTGCCGGAGTCGCCTCGGCGGCTCCCGAGGCACAGCCGACACCGAAGTCCCCGGTCGCGATGGGCTACGGCGGCGCCGTGTCCAGCATCGACGCGGACGCGACCGCGATCGGCACGAAGGTGCTGCGCGAGGGCGGCAACGCCGTCGACGCCGCGGTCGCCGTCGCCGCCGCACTCGGGGTCACCGACCCGTTCTCGGCCGGGATCGGCGGTGGCGGGTTCTTCGTGTACTACGACGCGAAGACCCACCGCGTGCACACCCTCGACGGCCGCGAGACGGCGCCGTCGGCAGCGGACGCCGATCTGTTCGTCGAGAACGGCAAGGCGATCCCGTTCGCCGACGCGGTCACCAGCGGGCTGAGCGTCGGTGTCCCCGGTACGCCCGCGACGTGGCAGCAGGCCCTGCGCAAGTGGGGGACCCGTTCGTTCGCGCAGTCGGTCAAGCCCGCGGAACAGTTGGCGCGCAAGGGTTTCTACGTCGACAAGACGTTCCACGACCAGGTCGCGAACAACGCCACCCGGTTCGCCGCCTTCCCGTCGACCCGCTCGCTGTACCTGCCCGGCGGCGCCCCGCCGGTGGTCGGCACGACGTTCCGGAACCCCGACCTCGCCGACACCTACGCGCAGCTGGCGAAGCAGGGCACGGACGCGCTGTATCACGGCCCGATCGGGGCCGACGTCGCCAAGACCGTCCAGCAGCCGCCCGTCGATCCGGCCTCGAAGCTGAACGTGCGTCCCGGCAAGCTCGGTACCGCGGATCTCGCCGCGTACCAGGCGATCGAGCGCGACCCGACGCACACGAAGTACGAGGGCCTCGACGTCTACGGCATGCCCGCGCCGTCCTCGGGCGGGCTGACCGTCGGCGAGGCGCTGAACATCCTGGAGAACTTCGACCTCAAGAAGGCGAGCAAGACCGATTACCTCCAGTACTTCCTGGAGTCGACGCGGTTCGCCTTCGCCGACCGCAACCGCTGGATCGGCGACCCCGCGACCATCGATGTCCCGGCGCGCGAGCTGCTGAGCCAGCGCTTCGCCGACTCGCGGGCCTGCCTGATCTCGAAGGACAAGGCCGCGACGAGCCCGGTCGCCCCGGCGGACCCGCGTCAGCCGGCGAAGTGCGCGTCAGGCACCACCGGCGCGCCCACGCCGTACGAGGGCGAGAACACCACGCATCTGACGGTCGCCGACCGGTGGGGCAACGTCGTCGCCTACACGCTGACCATCGAGCAAGAGGGCGGCAGCGGCATCGTCGTCCCCGGCCGCGGGTTCCTGCTCAACAACGAGCTGACCGACTTCTCGTTCACGCCGGTCACTCCCGGCGTCCCCGACCCGAACCTGCCCGGTGCGGGCAAGCGGCCGCGCTCCTCGATGGCGCCGACGATCGTGCTGCGGGACGGCAAGCCGTTCTTCGCGGCCGGTTCGCCGGGCGGTGCGTCGATCATCACCACGGTGCTGCAGGTGATCCTCGGCAGGCTCGACCGCGGGCTGTCGCTGGAGGACGCCATCGCCGCGCCGAGGGCGTCGCAGCGGAACTCGGCACAGGCACAGGTGGAGCAGGAGTTCCTCAACCAGCCCGAGACCGCGGAACTGAAGGCGCGAGGGCAGGGCTTCTCCGGCGCGCCCGCGGAGATCGGCGCCTCGACCGGTGTCGAACGGCTGCGGGACGGACGCTGGATCGCCGCGGCCGAACCGGTCCGGCGCGGCAGCGGCGCGGCCCAGGTCGTCTTCCCCTGGCGGTGGCCCGGCGAGCACTGAGCCTCGCTTGGGGCCACACAGCGCGCCGGGGGCGAGGGGGCCTTCTAGACTGTCCCCGATGGTCCAGATCGAATACCCGGTGGGGGTCTGATGCGCCTCGTCTTCGCCGGGACCCCCGAACCCGCCGTTCCGTCCCTGCGCGCGCTGATCAAGTCGGAACGGCACGAAGTCGTCGCCGTGGTGACCCGCCCGGACGCCCATGCCGGGCGCGGTCGCCGCGTCGTGCGCTCGCCGATCGGCGCGCTCGCCGACGAGCACGGCATCGAGGTGCTGACGCCGGAGCGCGCCGGCGATCCCGCGTTCCTGGCGCGCCTGGCCGAGCTGGCGCCGGACGCGTGCCCGGTGGTCGCCTACGGCGCGCTGCTGCCGCGGTCCGCGCTCGACATCCCGGCGCACGGCTGGGTCAACCTGCACTTCTCGCTGCTGCCCGCGTGGCGTGGCGCGGCGCCGGTGCAGGCCGCGATCCGCGCGGGCGACGAGATCACCGGCGCGTCCACCTTCCGGATAGTCAAGGAACTGGACGCCGGGCCGGTGTACGGGGTGGTCACCGAGCCGATCGGCGCCCACGACACCGCGGGCGAGCTGCTGGGCAGGCTCGCCGAGTCCGGCGCCCAGCTGCTGGTGTCCACTATGGACGGACTGGAGGACGGCACGGTGCGTGCCGTCGAGCAGCAGGGCGACGGCGTGAGCTACGCCCCGAAGGTCACCGTCGAGGACGCCCGCGTGTCGTTCGCCGACCCCGCTTCGGCGGTCGACCGGCAGGTGCGCGCGGTGACGCCGGAACCGGGAGCGTGGGCCGAGTTCCGGGGCGAGCGGCTCAAGCTCGGCCCGGTCACCGTCGCCGACGAGCCGGGGCCGCCGCCGGGTGAGCTGGTGGTGCAGCGGCGCCGGGTGCTCGTCGGCACGGCGACGAAACCCCTGCAACTCGGCGAGGTGCAGGCGCCGGGCAAGAAACGGATGGCCGCCACCGACTGGGCGCGCGGGACACGGATCGAAGAAGGAGAGCGCCTGCGGTGAGCGAGTACAGGCAACGGCGGCCGTCGCGGCCGCAGCGGGACCGTCCGGCTCCGCGCAAGGAAGGCCCGCGCCGCCCGCCGGAGGTGGATCCGGCCCGGCAGGTCGCCTTCGACGTGCTGCGCGCCGTCCGGGAGCGCGACGCCTACGCCAACCTCGTGCTGCCGGATCTGCTCCGGGAGCGGCGGATCACCGGCCGGGACGCGGCACTGGCCACCGAGCTGACCTACGGCGCCTCGCGGGCGCAGGGCCTGCTCGACGCCATCCTGGAAGCCTGCGCCGACCGCCCACTGTCCAAAGCGGACCCGCTGGTGGTGGACGCGCTGCGGCTGGGCACCTACCAGCTGCTGCGCACCCGCATCCCCGAGCACGCGGCCGTCGGATCCACTGTGGACCTCGCGCGCGCCGAAGTGGGTTCCTACGTCTCGGGTTTCGTGAACGCCGTGCTGCGCAAGGTGTCCGAAAAGGACGAAGCGGCCTGGCTGGACGAGCTGGCTCCCGACGAGGCCGCCGATCCGATCGGCGCCTACGCGATGCGGACCGCGCATCCGCGCTGGGTCGCGCGCTCGTTCGCCGAAGCCTTGGGGGACAAGGGCGCCGAGCTGAAGGCGGCGCTGGAGGCCGACGACGCGCGGCCCGAGGTCCACCTGGTCGCGCGACCGGGCGAGATCAGCGCGGACGAACTCGCCGCCGTCACCGGTGGCGACCCCGCGCCATACTCGCCCTACGGTGTGCGGCTGCCCGCCGGCGCCGGTGACCCGGCCGACGCGGAGCCGGTGCGGGAACGGCTGGCCGCGGTGCAGGACGAGGGCAGTCAGCTGTGTGCCGTCGCCGTGACGAAGGTACCGCTGACCGGATCGGACGAGCGCTGGCTCGACCTGTGTGCCGGGCCCGGCGGGAAGGCGGCCCTGCTGGGCGCGCTGGCGGGATTGAGCGGCGCGCGCGTCGACGCGGTCGAGAAGGCGCCACACCGCGCGCGGCTGATCGAGAAGACCACCGAAGGCTTGCCGGTCACGGTACACGTCGCCGATGGCAGGGAAAGCGGGCTCGAACCGGGCTACGACCGGGTACTCGTCGACGCTCCGTGCAGCGGGCTCGGTGCGCTGCGGCGGCGTCCCGAAGCACGCTGGCGGCGTCAGCCTGGCGACGTCGCGGATCTGACGAAGCTGCAGGGCGAACTCCTTGTCGCGGCACTGGACCTCGTGCGGCCCGGCGGGATCGTCACCTACGTCGTCTGCTCGCCGCACCTGGCCGAGACCGAGGGCGTCGTCGGCGAGATCGCGCGGCGCACCAAGAGCGAAGTGGTCGACGCGCGCGAGTTCTTCCCCGAAGTGCCGCAGCTCGGCAACGGGCCGTATGTGCAGTTGTGGCCGCACCGCCACGGCACGGACGCGATGTTCTGCGCCGTACTGCGCAAGCCGTGACGAACCTCGGGCTGATCGCGAGCTCGTGTGGCGGGCTGGACACCCGGCTCGCCACCGAGCTGGCGAAACCCGCCGCCGCGCGGGGCTGGCGGCTCGCGATCACCCTGACACCGACGGCCGCCCGCTGGCTCGACCACACCGGCGGCCTCGCGGATCTCGAGTCGTGCACCGATCTGCCGGTCCGCAGCGTCTCGCGGCTGCCCGGCGAGGCACGCCCGCATCCGGATCCCGAGGTCTTCCTCTTCGCGCCCGCCTCGGCGAATTCGGTGGCGAAACTGGCGCTGGGCATCGCGGACAACCAGGCGCTGACCGTGCTCGGCGACGTGCTGGGCACGCCCGGCATCACGATCGTGGTGGCCTACCAGATCCAGGACACCCGCGTGCACCATCCGGCGTGGCGGCGTCATCTGGACACCCTCGCCGAAGCGGGCGTCGTCCTGCATCGCCTCGATCCCCGGCGGCCGTGGACCGAGACCCTGGACCTGCTCCCGGCCCGCTGATTCCGGAGAACCCGTTACCGGAGGTTACGTTTACCTATTGACGAACACTGATGTTCGTGAAAAAGTTCCGCGTCGTGGACATCGCGGGCAAGCGGGTACTGATCACGGGCGCGGCGAGCGGCATCGGCCGGGCGATCGCGCGGCGCGCGGCGGCCGAGGGCGCGCGGCTCTACCTCACCGACCTCGACGCGGGGCTGTTGGCGGAGACGGCGCGGGAGATCCGCGCGGAGGGCGGAGTGGTCGCCTACGCCGGGGCCGCCGATGTCAGTGACCTGGCCGAGGTCCACAGGATCGGGCACGAGATCCACACGGACTGTGGGAGTCTCGACGTGGTCATGAACGTCGCGGGCATTTCCGCGTGGGGCACGGTGGAGCGGCTCGAACACCGGCACTGGCGCTCGATGGTCGACGTCAACCTGATGGGGCCGATCCACGTGATCGAGACGTTCCTGCCTCCGATGATCGCCGCCGGGCGGGGCGGGCACCTGGTCAACGTGTCCTCGGCCGCGGGGCTGATCGGGTTGCCGTGGCACGCGGCCTACAGCGCGAGCAAGTTCGGGCTGCGCGGGGTGTCGGAGGTGCTGCGGTTCGATCTGCGCGCGCACGGCATCGGGGTCAGCCTGGTCTGTCCCGGCGGGGTGCGCACTCCGCTGGCCGACACGCTGGAGGTCGCGGGCGTCGACACGACGGACGCGGCGTTCGCGCGGCTGCGGGACGGGTTCCGCAGGCACGCGGTCACGCCCGAGCGGGTGGCCGCGGTGACGGTGCGGGCGGTGCGGCGCGGCCGGTACCTGGTCTACACCTCGCGCGACATCCAGGTGATCCACCTGATTCAGCGCGTGTGCCCGCCGGTGTACGTTCTCCTGATGCGGCTGGCCAATCTCGTCATGCGGCGGATGCTGCGGCAGGCGGCCGCGTCGTGACCGCGCCGCGGATCGCGCCCGGCGGCCCGGCCGAGGTCGGGCGGTTCGCCTGGGGCCTCGCCTGGCTCAGCGGGCGCGTCGCCGGGACGACACCGCCGAACCTGTTCCTCACGATGGCGCGGCATCGGCGGCTGTTCCGGGGCTGGCTGCGGTTCGCCGCCCGGCTCATGCCCGGCGGCACCCTCCCGCGGCGGGAGACCGAATTGGTCATCCTGCGGGTCGCGCACGTGCGGGAGTGCCGCTACGAATTCGAGCACCACGTCCGGCTCGGCAGGCGTGCCGGGGTCACCGCCGAAGACGTCCGGCGGATCGGGGCGGGACCCGGCGAGCCGGGCTGGTCGCCCCGCGAGAAGGCGCTGCTGACCGCGGTGGACGTCCTGCTGGAACGGCGCGATCTGGACGAGGACACCTGGTCGGCGCTGCGCGGATATCTGGACGAGAAATCCGTGATCGAATTCGTGCTTCTGACCGGGCATTACGACATGCTGGCCACGTTCCTCACCACGCTGCGCGTCCGGCCGGACGGGGCGCGGCGATGACGGGACGGCTGCCGAGCGGGCGGCACCAGCTCACCAGGGACGAGGTCGTCGGCGCGCAGCGGGCCCGGATGCTGCGCGCCGCCGCGGAGGCGATGGCCGAGCGCGGTTACGCAGGCACCACGGTCGCCGACGTCATCAAGCGCGCCGGTGTTTCGCGGGAGACGTTCTACCAGCAGTTCACCAACAAGCAGGCGTGTTTCATCGCCGCGCTCGAAGCGGCGATCGGGCAGCTGGCCGCGTTCGGGGGCCCGCTGCCGTCCGGCACGCCGCTGGAGCGCTTCGACGGCTTCATCGGGACGTACCTCGGCACGCTGGCGGCCGAGCCCGCGCTCGCCCGGCTGTTCCTCATCGAAACCTATGCCGCCGGCCCCGAAGCGATGCGTCGCAGGCTGGAGTTGCAGCAGCATTTCGTCGACCTGATCGCGCTGACCTTCGACGCGCGATCGGCCGAGGAACGCTTTGCCTGCCAGGCACTCGTCGGGTCGATCGTCTCGCTGGTGACGGCCCGCTTCGTCGAAGACGACGTCGACGGACTCCACGCGCTGCGGGAGCCCATCGTCGCCCTTGCCCGGAGGCTACTCGAAGGTCCACAGTAGACGGTCAGTTGTCAACGTACTTGCCGAGGACGGCCCGGTAGTCGGCGGAGTCCGGCTCGGTGTGGATACTGGTGGTGCCGCGCTTGGTGAGGGTCATGGACGGGCAGCTGGGTTTCTCGCTGCCCCGCATCTTCTCGGTGCCGATCTTCTTGCCGGTCTTGGCTTCGTACAGCGTGACGTCGTACATGCCCTGGTAGAGCTTGAGGGAGTCGGAGGTGAACTGGCAGTCCTTGAGATACGGGCCGTCGTCGGGCTTGTCGAGGCAGGCGATGACCTGGACCTGGCGCGGGTTCAGCCGGATGTCGTCCCACTGCGGGGGCACGTCGGCGCCCATCGACGCGATGTTGGCGTAACCGGCGTCGTCGGTGACGAACACGCCGACGGGGTGCGGGCCGGTGCCGGTGTAGGCGTCGTTCTGCGGGAAGTACTTGCTCGAACAGCCCGTCTTGAGTTCCGAGACGCGGGCGGGGGTGTCGGCGGCCTTCGGGGCGAACAGGACCCAGTAGCCGCCGTAGCCGATCGCGGCCACCACGGCCACGGCGATCAGCCGCACGGCCAGCGTCCGGCCCTTGCTTTCCGTCGCTTGTCCTTGCCGTGCCCCGCGTTTGCCGCGCACCGCGGCGAAGACGAGGAACGCGATGGGGGAGGCCGCCACCAAGGCGAACAGGATGCCGATGGGCACATTGCCGTTCTGGAACGCGATCACGGAGAACAGCACGGCGAGCCCGACCAGGAGCACGAACAACTGAGCCATGCCCCGAAGCTAAGGCCGCAGTGATGACATCCCGATGACACGGACGTCCTGAGGCCACAGTGGACTCAGCTTCCGCCGCCAGCCACGGTACCTCGCCGGGGAAGAACAGGTGGTTGCCGGCGGGATGGACGCGGATGGTGACCTCCTGCCGGTCGGCGAGGCCGCCCGCCACCGGGCGAGATCGTCTTCCACGAACGTCCGGTGGTGGACACCTTGGAACTGCTGGCCCATCCGGTCCGGCTGCGGATCGTGCACGCCTTGCGGGGCGGCCGGATCCTCACCACGGCGCAACTGCGCGCCCTGCTGCCCGGCGTGTCCAAGGCGATGGTCTACCGGCATGGCGATCTGCTCGCCTCCGGCGGGATCCTGGAGGTGGCCGAGGAACGGCGGGTGCGGGGTGCGGTGGAACGCGGCTACCGGCTGCGGCAGCATCGCGCGGTCATCGGCGCCGACACGGTCAGGTCGTTGTCGGCCGTCGACCACCCGCGCGGGTTCGCCACCGCGATGGCCGCGCCGGTCGCCGAGTTCACCGCCTACCTGGATCGCGAACGCGCCGACCCGGCGGGCGATCTCGTCGGCTACCGGCAGCACGCCGTCTGGCTCAGCCGCACGGAACTCGAGGCGATGATCGGCGCACTGCGGGCCGTGATCGCGCCCCGGCCGGCGTACGAACCCGTTCCCGGTACGTGCTCAGCCCGATCCCCTTCCCGAACGAAGAACCGGCTGCAGACCCCGGCTCGGAAGACCGTTAGGCGGCCTTCCCGGCGGGTCAGGTTCTGAGGTGGATGGTGTTGCGTCGTGGTGTGCGGGTCGCGTCCAGCCAGGCGGGCGGGACGAATTCGGGTAGTCCGTCGGTGGTGATGCGGACTTCCCATTCGGAGTGGTGGATGAGCTTGTGGTGGACGGAACATAAGAGCACGAGATTGTCCACTTTGGTCTCACCATGGTGTGCCCAATACACCACATGGTGCGCCGTACAACGGTAGGCAGGCGCATCGCATCCCGGGAAGGCACAGCCTCCGTCGCGTCGGATCAGCGCCCGGCGGATGGCTGGGGTGGCGAGTCGCTGCGCGCGTCCCACGTCGAGGGGTTCGCTGTGTGAGCCCAGGACCATGGGGATGATTTTGGCGTCGCAGGCCAGGCGTCGTGCTTCGGCTGCGGTGATCTCCCCGAGTAGATCGAGGGTGGCCTGTCCGATTCCGGATCGCAGCTCTTCCAAGCTGACGGTCACGACGATGTGCGTGGCTTCTCCGGCTTGGGTGGGCAGGTCGGGATGTTCGGCCCACATCCGCACCAGCTCCGAGAACGCGCAACCACGCCGCTCCCACTGAGTCCGAGTGTCGCGCCCCTCTTCCTCAGTGGCGGGCCGTGGCTTCGCCAGCGGATCCAGCATCGCTTGCAGGCGCGCGGAAGTCTCATCGTCCACCCGGGCCTTGATCTGATGCCCGCCATCACGGTGCGGTGCGATCGAGAACTCCGGCTGGAACGGCTTGGGGTCGCGGGTTTTCGGCTCTTTCCCATCAGGGTCGAGTTGGGCGAGCAGGCGTCGTCCGGCGGCCCGGATTTCTCGGGGTCCGGCGGCGCGGGCCAGTTCGGCCAGGATCTTCTCCGCCTGCTCCCGGTCCTGCACCGACACGGTCTGGGGAAGCTTGTCCAGCACCCGCAGGATTTCGTCGGTCTGCGCGGCGCCGACCGCGCCCTCGGCAGCGGCCTGCGCGGTCGCGGGCGCAGCAGGCGGCTGCTCACCGGAAGTCAGGTCGCGGGTGCCGTTCAACGCCAGAGCCCGCGCCGCGCGAGCTTTCGCCTCGGCGTACGGGATGTTCAACGTCTCCTGCAACAGTCGCACAAGACTCCCGTATCCGGTGGTATCGCGGATTCCGCGGCGTTCCAACTCGGCCATGACCTCGCCCTGGACTGCGGCTTCACGCCGCTGCACCCACTCGGACTCCAGAAGCCTGTCCAGCAGGCAGCTGACATCCTCGCGCCACCACTCGGTGCGCGATGCCTGGGTGCTGCTGTCGACTGACATACCTCCACGATACGCCGCCTGATCGAACATGTGTGCTATCGATCGGGTGAACCTGAAAAACGCACTTTTCCTTGCGGTGTAAGGACTTCCTCCAACTTCGAGGCCGCGCCGGCCGCGTGCTCGGCAGTTTCGGTGCCCGCCCCGGTACGGTGATGCCTCGACCAATCGGCACGGGGAGAACGGTCAGGAAACGAGAGGCCAGGATGACGCGCAGACTTGTCTTGAGACGGCCCAGCGGGGCCGGTCGCCGCAGCCGGTTCGCGCTGGGACTGGGGGTTCTGGGGTCGATCGCGGTCATCTGCGGAACACGCTGGTGGCTGGGGACGAACGACTGGGCGGGCCTTGGCCAATGGGTCGGGGGCATGGGGGCGCTGGTTGCTGCTGGAACCGCCTTGTATATCGCGAACCGTGATGTGAAGCGGGAACTGGCCCGAGAAGCCGAGCGCGTGCGGGTGCACGCCTACTACGTCGAAGCCAGAATTCTCTTTCCTCAACAGTCGATGCAGGTCCCGCAGGTCGCGGTCGTGAACGCGGGAACCGAGCCCGTGCTGAACGTCCGGTTGATGACGTTGCATCGGGCCAGTCCGTCGGCGCCGTCGGCCGAGATCGGCGGAGGGGCCGAATGTCCTGTGCTTCTGCCTGATGAGCCGTGGACGATCCCGCTCACCGTATTCCCGGAGGAAGGGGACACGGTCGAGATCGTCTATGACGACTTGGCGGGCACACGGTGGCGCCGCAACGGAAAGCAAGCGCCGCTGCCCTCCGCAAACTAGCGCACCAAGCCCCACCCGGACGGAAAGACCGTTAAGGCCACCTTACGGGCGTCCGACGCCCGTAAGGTGGCCTTAACGGCATGGGACCGTCGCGAGTGGACGGTCGGACGGAGCTCAGTGCAGGCGCAGGGCCCGCTTCAGGGTGCCGAACAGATCCGTCTGGTTGGTCAGTCCGACGACGTTCGCCGCCTGCGGGCCGTAGCCCGCGATCCGCACCTGGGTGCCGGTGTGCTCCTGCGAGGAACCGGGCATCGCGGTGGCGTAGTTGAGGGTCATGTTCGCACCCTCGTTGGTGATCAGCGTGGCGGTCTGGCCGGGGCTGACGGTGCCGTTCTCGACGATCTGGCTGGTGTGGCCGTGGTCGGCGGTGACGATCACCAGGGTGTCCGGGTTACTGCGCGCGAAGGCGAGACCGGCCGCGACGGCGGCGTCGAAGTCGATCGTCTCACCGATCTGGCCGCACGGGTCGGCGGCGTGGTCCTGCTTGTCGATGCTCGCACCCTCGACCTGGAGGAAGAAACCCTTGCCACCGCGGCGGTCGTCGAGCAGCTGCAGTGCCTTGCGGGTCTGGTCGGCCAGCTTCGGCTGGGTCTTGGGCAGGGCCGGGTTCGGCGCGCAGCGGGTCGGCGGGGTGCCGCCCTGGCGGGCGACCGGGCCGGTCCAGTTGGTGGGCATGTTGCCCTCGGCGAACAGGCCGAGCACCGGCTTGCCCGCCTTGGCCGCGCCGAGGCCCTCGGCGCTGTCGACGACCTGGTAGCCCGCCGCCTTGGCCTGGTCCAGCACGGTCTTGCCCTGGAACGGGCCCGCCTTCACCTGCTGCTTGAAGTATTTCGCGCCGCCGCCGAGCAGGACGTCGGGGCGGGTCTGCACCAGCTGCTCGGCGATCGAACCGGCGCCGCCGTTCTCCTTGGCGTTGGCCGCACACTTCGCGGACGTCTCGTTCGGGCCCTTGCAGTCGCGGTTGACGACGTGCGAGCCGAGGACGGCCGGGGTGGCGTCCTGCACCTCGGCGGTTGTGACGTCGCCGGTGCGCAGTCCTGCCCGCTTGGCCAGCTCCAGGATCGTCGGCACCGGATTTCCGTACGCGTCGACGGAAATCGCGCCGTTGTAGGTCTTGGTGCCGGTGGCCCAGCCGGTGCCGGACGCGGCCGAGTCGGTGACGTAGTCGGGCTTCGAGGGGTTGTTCTTCTCGACGGCGTAGGTGGTGTAGTCGCCGGTGAGCGGGAACTCGTCCATCGCGAGCCGTCCGGCGGCACCGCGCTCGTAGTTGCGCGCCGAGGTGATCTCGGACTGGCCCATACCGTCGCCGATGAACAGGATGACGTTCTTCGCGAACCCGCCGCGGACGGCGGAACGGACATCCTGGGTGCGGTCGCCGGAACCCGCGGAACGGACTTCGGCGTCGGTGCCGGCGAAGGCGACCGGCGCGGCCGCGATCGTCACCGCGGCGAGTGCGCCCGCCGCCAGCCACTTCCGGCGGCCTGCGAACAGCGAAGGCATCGGTTCTCCTTGTGGGGACTCGTGGTTTTCGCCCGCTTGGTCGGGCATGGGTCATTAGTCCCCGTGCATGTGTGCGCTGTGCTGCCCCCAGACGAGCGGCGGGTGACCGCCGGGTGAACAGGTGGCTTCGGCCGGGTGACCCGCGACACCTACCGCGCAGCGCCCGGCGTCACGAGCCCGGATTCGTAGGCGACGACGACGGCCTGTGCCCGGTTGGCCGCGCCGAGTTTGGTGAAGATGTTGCCCACGTGGGTCTTCACCGTTTCGAGACTGATCACCAGTTTCGCTGCGATGTCCAGATTGGACAGACCGGCGGCGATCAGGCGCAGCACCTCGGCCTCGCGGCGGGTCAGCGACGAGGTGGCCCGCGTCGCTGGGGCGGGCGGCCGCGCGGTGAGCAGCCGCCGGATCGCGTCGGGGAACAGCAGCGATTCCCCGGCCGCGACGGTGCGGATGGCGTGCGCGATCTCCTCCTTGCGCGCCCTTTTCAGCAGGAACCCGTTCGCACCGGCGAGCAGCGCTTCGTGCACGTAGTCGTCGTTGTCGAACGTCGTGATCACCAGGATCTTCGGCGGCGCGGCCAGTGCGGCCAGCACCTCGCGGGTCGCGGTGATGCCGTCCGTGCCGGGCATCCGGACGTCCATCAGCACGACGTCGGGCTGAGTGGCCACCACCTGGTCCAGCACCTCCGAGCCATCGGCCGCCTCGCCGACCACCGTGATGTCCGGCTGCAGCTCCAGCAGCGCGCGCAGTCCGGCCCGCACCAGCGGCTCGTCGTCGACGACGAGTACGGAAAGCGTCATGAGCCGGGCCGGAGCGGGATATCCGCGGTCAGGCGCCACAGCTCGCCCTGCGGGCCCGCGTGGAGTTCGCCGCGCAGCGCCTCGACGCGCTCGGTGAGCCCGGTCAGCCCGCGGCGCCCGGACCGGGGCCCGGTGCCCGGCAGCGGGTTGACGACCTCGATCCGCAGCGCGGCCGGTCCGGCCGCGACCACCACGACGACCTGGCCGGAACCGCCGTGCCGCAACGCGTTCGTCAGTCCTTCTTGGACGATCCGGTACCCCTCGCGCGAAACGGTCGCGGGCAGCTCGCCGATCGGGCCGCTGATCGCGAGGTCGACATCGGTGCCCGCGTCGCGGGCCCGCGACGCCAGTACGTCGATCTCGGTGAGCGTCCGTTGCGGTGCCTTCGCCGACGGCTCCTCCCGCAACAGGCCCAGTACGTGGTCGAGATCCTCCAGCGCGGACCGCGACGACTCCTCGATGGTGCCGAGCGCGCGCCGGACCAGCTGCGGATCCGCCTCGACCAGCTCCGCGGCCGCGGCGGCCTGGATCGTCGACGTCGTCAGCGTGTGGCCGATGGAGTCGTGCAGCTCCCGCGCCAGCCGGTTGCGCTGCGCGAGCACGGCGGCGCGGCGTTCGGCCTCCGCCGCGCGTTCCTCGGCGGACGGGCTGAGCAGCACCAGCGCGAGCACGCGGAACAGCACCGTCGCGCCGAAGCAGAGCATCGCCAGCAGGACCGCCGTCACCAGCCCGACCAGGAGCGTCCACGCACCGGCCCAGCCGCCTTCGATGCTCACCTTCCAGCCGTAGAACGCGATCGCGTCCGCCTCGCCGCCGTTGAACCAGAGCAGCGGTGCGGCCATGCCCGTCAGGGCGATCAGCCCGCCGACGCCGAACAGGATCCAGGAGAGCGCGCCGTACACCACCAGCGACAGCGCCGACCGCAGCCGGTCCGGCCACCCGGGCCGGGCGGGGCCCGGCGGGGTGATCCGGGTGCCGAGCAGTTCGTTGGCCAGCCACACGCCGAGCCGCCGCATCGGTGCGAGCAGGCCCATCAGCCCCACGATGATCCCGAGGGTGACCAGGAAGCCGAGCGCTTTCAGCTCCGTCGGCCCCTGCATCGAAACGCCCGCGACCAGGGCGAACGGGGTCGCGGGAACGGTGATCACGGTTCCCGCCAGTGCGTACGGGAGGCCGCGGTACGTGCCGGGGCGCAGCAGGGATCTCAGAACGGGCATACCGGAAAGGCTATCGAGGGCGGGGCGGCCAGGACTCCCTCCGCGGAGCCAGATTCCCCTGGCCGATCGGCCGAGGGACACCGTGCCGGAGATGCGCTCGTCACACGCGGTTAGCGGCCGTTAGCAACGGCTCCTACACTCGGCACGTGGCAGACCGACCTTTGATCGCACCCAGCATCCTCTCCGCGGACTTCGCCCGGCTCGGCGAGGAGATCGCCGCGCTCGACGGCGAGGGCGAAAGCCGTGCCGACTGGGTGCACGTGGACGTCATGGACGCCCATTTCGTCCCGAACCTCACGCTGGGCCTCCCGGTGGTGCAATCCCTGCTCAAGGCCACCGACCTGCCGCTGGACTGCCACCTGATGATCGAGGACCCCGACCGGTGGGCGATCGGGTACGCCGAGGCGGGCGCGTACAACGTCACGGTGCACGCCGAGGCGGCCAAGGACCCGGTGGCCCTGGCGAAGAACCTGCGTGCCGCGGGCGCGAAGGCGGGGTTGTCGATCAAGCCGGGTACCCGGCTGGAGGATCACCTCGACACGCTCAAGCACTACGACACGTTGCTGGTCATGTCGGTCGAGCCGGGCTTCGGCGGGCAGTCGTTCATCCCGGACGTGCTGGAGAAGGTGCGCACCGCGCGGCGCCTGGTCGACACCGGCCATCTGCGCCTGGTCGTCGAGATCGACGGCGGGATCAACGAGGACACCATCGAGCAGGCCGCCGAGGCGGGTGTCGACTGCTTCGTCGCCGGTTCCGCCGTCTATGGAGCGGGCGATCCGGGCAAGGCGGTGGCCGCGCTGCGTGAGCAGGCGGCTCGCCACCGTACCGGCTGACGCCCGCGAGCGCGGCGGGTACGAACCGGGGGAATCCTCACCGCGCGAACGGGTGTTGGATGGAGACAGCATCGGGGCACGGCGAGGAGGCAGCAGGGGTGTTCACCGGCATAGTCGAGGAGATCGGCGAGGTCACCGCGGTCGAGCAGGGGACGAATTCGGCACGGCTGACGGTCCGTGGCCCGGTCGTCACCACCGACGCGCGGCACGGTGACTCGATCGCCGTCAGCGGGGTGTGCCTCACCGTCGTCGACGTCTCCGGCGGGGCGTTCACCGTCGACGTCGTCAACGAGTCGCTCCAGCGGTCGAGCCTGGCGAAGGTGGCCGTGGGCGACGCGGTCAACCTGGAACGCGCGACCGCGGCGGGCGGACGGCTCGGCGGGCACATCATGCAGGGCCACGTCGACGGCACCGGCGTATTCCTCTCCCGCGACGAAGACGGCCTGACGACCTTCGCGCTGCCGCCCACGCTCGGGCGCTACGTGGTCGAGAAGGGATCGATCGCCGTCGACGGCGTCTCGCTGACCGTCGCCGCGATCACCGGCGACCGGTTCTCGGTCGCGCTGATCCCGACCACGCTCCAGCTGACGACGCTCGGCAGGCGCGAGGCCGGTGACCTGGTCAACCTCGAAGTGGACGTGGTCGCGAAGTACGTCGAGAAACTGGCCACGCCGCATCTGCGCGGGGCACAGGACCGCGGGACGGAGGAACGGTCGTGAGCGAAACGAGTACCGGGACGGGTACGACGGAGTGGTCGGCCTGCGGCAGCGGTGCCGGGTTCGACGCGGGCGGGATCGAAGCGGCCATCGCCGACATCGCGGCGGGCCGCGCGGTGATCGTGGTGGACGACGAGGACCGCGAGAACGAGGGCGACCTCATCTTCGCCGCCGAGAAGGCCACGCCGGAACTGCTGGCGTTCATGGTCCGCTACACCTCGGGCTACGTGTGCGTGTCGCTGACCGAGGCCGAGGCCGACAGGCTCGACCTGCCCCCGATGTACCACACCAACCAGGACCAGCGCGGCACCGCGTACACCGTCACGGTCGACGCCGCCGAGGGCATCACCACCGGCATCTCGGCCTCGGACCGCGCGCACACCATCCGGCTGCTGGCCGACCGGAACGCCAAGGCCAGTGACTTCCGCCGTCCCGGGCACGTGGTTCCCTTGCGTGCCAAGGAAGGCGGCGTGCTGCGCCGGGCGGGGCACACCGAGGCCGGCGTCGACCTCGCCCGGCTCGCCGGGCTGCACCCGGCCGGGGTGCTCTGCGAGATCGTGTCGCAGAAGGACGACGGCCACATGGCCCGGCGCGACGAGCTGGAGGTGTTCGCCGCCGACCACGACCTGCGGCTGATCACCATCGCCGACCTGATCGCCTACCGCAAGCGGCACGAGAAGCAGGTCGAGCGTGTCGCCGAGGCACGCGTCCCGGTCGCGGCGGGCACGTTCCGCGCGGTCGGCTACGACAGCCTGCTCGACGGCATCGAGCACATCGCGTTCGTCTACGGCGAGATCGGCGACGGCGAGGACGTGCTGGTCCGCGTCCACTCCGAATGCCTCACCGGCGACATTTTCGGCTCGCTGCGCTGTGACTGCGGTCCGCAGCTGCAGTCCGCGCTCCAGGCGGTGGCCGACGAGGGGCGCGGTGTCGTGCTCTACATCCGGGGTCACGAGGGCCGCGGAATAGGGCTGCTGCACAAGATGCAGGCGTACCAGCTGCAGGACCAGGGCGCGGACACCGTCGACGCGAACCTCGCCCTCGGCGTGCCGGCGGACGCCCGCGACTACGGCACCGGCGCGCAGATCCTGTGCGACCTCGGCGTGCACTCGATGCGGCTGCTGACCAACAACCCGTCGAAGCGGGTCGCGCTGGAGGGCTACGGGCTGCGCGTGACCGGCCGCGTGCCGCTGCCGATCTCGCCGAACCCGGAGAACCTGCGGTACCTGCGGACCAAACGGGACCGGATGGGGCACGACCTGCCGCATCTGGAAAACTACGACCAGGTCGGCGCCGGGATCGAAAACCCGGAGAAGCCGGGCGAATAGCTGAGGAGGCGCGTTCCGTGAGCGGCGAGGGTCGTCCCGAGGTCGAACTCGATCTGAGTGACTGCAAGGCATTGCGGCTGGGCATCGTGGTCACCCGGTGGCACCCCAGGATCACCGACGCGCTGCTGGAGCGCGCTTTGGCCGCCGCGAAGGCCGCTCGGCTGGACGAGGAACCCACTGTGGTGCGCTGCGCGGGCGCGGTCGAGCTGCCGGTGGTGGCGCAGGCGCTGGCGGGCAACCACGACGCCGTCGTCGCGCTCGGCGTGGTGATCCGCGGCGGCACCCCGCACTTCGAGTACGTGTGCGACGCGGTGACCGCGGGCCTCACCCGGGTCGCGCTCGACGAGAGCACCCCGGTCGGCAACGGCGTCCTCACCTGCGACACCGAGGAACAGGCGATCGCGCGCTCGGGTCTGCCGGGTTCCGCGGAGGACAAGGGTTACGAGGCGACGGTCGCGGCGCTGGACACCGCGCACACGCTGCGCAGCCTGAAGCAGCCGTGGACCGAAAAGGGCTTCGTGTGAGCGTGAGTGGGGCCGCGGTGAAGCAGAAGCAGGGCGTGCTGGTCATCCGGCCGCGGCGGGCGGTGTGGATGTGCAGCGTGCTGGCCGTCGCGCTGCTCGCGGTGTTCGTCGTGGTGGCGGTGCTGCTGCGTGGTTCCAACACCGGGGCGATCTTCGGGGCCTCGGACCAGGCGGCGATGGTCGGCATCGGCATCCTCCTGGCGGCGGGCACGATGCTGTTCGCGAACGCGCGGGTGCGGGCCGACGCCGAGGGCATCGAGATCCGCAACGTGCTGGCCGCCAAGCGGTTCGCGTGGTCCGAGGTGCTGTCGGTGAGCTTCCCCGACGGCGCTTCCTGGGCACGGCTGGAGCTGCCCGAAGACGAGTACTACTCGGTGCTGGCCGTGCAGGCCGTCGACCGTGAACGCGCCGTCGAGGCCGTACGCGCGCTGCGCCGCCTGCACCGCGAAGCCACTGGCGGCTGAAGGGGACTTTCGTCTCACGGGATGAGCTGAAGGGGACTTTCGTCGCATCTCATGCGAGGAAAGTCCCCTTCAGCTCAGAGCGCCAGGTCGACGACGACGGGGGCGTGGTCCGAGGGGCCCTTGCCCTTGCGGGCGTTACGGTCCACATAGGAATCCGTGACCGCGCCGGTGAAGGCCGCGTTGCCGTAGACCAGGTCGATCCGCATGCCCTTGTTGTTCGGGAAGTTCCCGGCCCGGTAGTCCCAGTACGTGAACGGGTGGTCGTACTTGAGCGGACGCGGGAAGACGTCGGAAAGACCTGCCTCGCGGAGCAACTCCAGCGCCTTGCGCTCCGCCGGGGTCACGTGGGTCGACTCGGCGAAGGCCGCGATGTCCCAGACGTCCGCGTCGGTGGGCGCGACGTTGAAGTCGCCCAGCACGGCGAAGGGCCGGTCGGCGGCGAGTTCGGCGGCGACGGTCGTGCGCAGCGCGGCCAGCCACTCCAGTTTGTAGGCGTAGTGCGGGTTTTCCGGCTCGCGGCCGTTCGGGACGTACACCGACCAGACGCGCACGCCGCCGCAGGTGGCGCCGATCGCGCGAGCCTCGGCGGCGCCGTCGAACCGCGGTTCGCCGGTGAGGCCGCGGGTGACGTCCTCCAGCCCGGCCTTGGAGATGATCGCGACGCCGTTCCAGCGGCCGAGGCCGTACGCCGCGACGTCGTAGCCCAAAGCGCGGACGGGGTCGACCGGGAAGGCTTCCGTGGTGTTCTTGAGCTCCTGCACGCACAGCACGTCCGGGCCGGTCTGCTCGAGCCACTCCAGCACCCGGGGCAACCGCGGCAGGATGGAGTTGACGTTCCAGGTGGCGATCCGCATGCCGCCGAGGATTCCACACACCCCCGACGTGCCGTGAAGGCCTCCTTCACAGCGTTGAGCGCTGTGAAGGAGGCCTTCACGGACAGGCGGATCAGACCCCCGCGGTGCTCTTGATCCACGAGCGGCTGGCCGCGACGCTCGCGTAGTTGTTGGTGCCCCTGGTGTTCGAGCCGTCCTGGTTCTGCACGGTCGAGGCGACGCCGACCTGCTTGCCGTCGGAGACCTCGGGGCCGCCGGAGTCGCCCTTCCACGCCGAGCCGTTGATCCCGACGCTCTGGATCGCGCGGCCGCCGTATGCGTCCGTCGATGAGCCGGTGACCTGCACGTTCGCCGTCTTCAGCGCGGAGGCGGGCGGGCCGGTCGGGGTCTCGCGGCCCCAGCCGTAGAGCTGGTTGGTGGTGCCGCGGGACGGGTCGGCGCTGCCGAGGGCGATCGGCTTCGCGGTGGTCGTCTGTGCGAGGTGCAGCAGCGCGATGTCGCCGTTGGGCGACTTCACCTTCTTGTCCACCTCGATCTTCGTGCCGCCGCCGAGCTCGTTGCTGCCGACCCGGACGAACATGCCGCTGCCGTCGGAGTCGAGGCAGTGCACGGCGGTCATGACCCAGCTCGCGGCGACGACCGAGCCGGAGCAGTTGAAGCCGTTGAACGGACGGCCGGCGGTCTTGACGTAGACCTGGGCGCCCCAGCTGACGGCCGGTGCGGTGGTCCCGCCGACGATGTTCGGCTGGGCTCCCGAGGCGGCGGCGAGCGCGCCACCGGAGAGGGTCAGTGCGACGGCGGCGGCGGAGGCCGCGCCGATGGTGCGGATACGGCTCACGAGCGGTTCCTTTCACGGTGGGGACCGAGATGTCGCCGATCACTCGGCTGGTCGGAAAGTAACCGCCGGACCACGCGCCGAGTACCCACGAACGTCGGGAGCGTTCCGATACCCGACTTCCGTCGGTAGACCTGGGGAAACCCCGAGCACCGGGGGCCCGCGAGAACTGTCGGGGGTGCGCCATAGGCTGGTGGACGTGGCTGACCCGTCCACCTACCGTCCCTCGCCGGGGAGCATCCCGGACGCACCCGGCGTGTACAAGTTCCGTGACGACACGCGCCGGGTCATCTACGTCGGCAAGGCGAAAAGCCTGCGCAGCAGGCTGAACTCGTACTTCGCCGATCTCGCCGGGCTGCACCCGCGCACGCGCCAGATGGTGACCACCGCGGCGAGCGTCGAGTGGACCGTGGTGTCCACCGAGGTCGAGGCGCTGCAGCTGGAGTACAACTGGATCAAGGAGTTCGATCCCCGGTTCAACGTCCGCTACCGCGACGACAAGAGCTACCCGGTGCTCGCGGTGACGCTGAACGAGGAATTCCCGCGCCTGCACGTCTACCGCGGCGCGCGGAAGAAGGGGGTCCGCTACTTCGGGCCGTACTCGCACGCGTGGGCCATCCGCGAGACGCTCGACCTGCTGCTGCGGGTCTTCCCGGCCCGCACCTGCTCGGCCGGGGTGTTCCGGCGGCACGGGCAGATCGGCAGGCCGTGCCTGCTCGGCTACATCGAGAAGTGCTCGGCGCCGTGCGTCGGCCGGGTGTCGGCCGACGAGCACCGCGCGATCGTCGAGGACTTCTGCGACTTCCTCGCCGGGCGCACCGAAGGCATGATCCGCAGGCTCGAACGGGAGATGGCGACAGCCAGCGAGGAGCTGGAGTTCGAGCGCGCCGCCCGGCTGCGGGACGATCTGGGCGCGCTGCGCCGCGCGATGGAGAAACAGGCCGTGGTGCTCGGTGACGGTACCGACGCCGACGTCGTGGCCTTCGCGCACGACGAGCTGGAGGCCGCGGTCCAGGTCTTCCACGTGCGCGGCGGCCGGGTGCGCGGGCAGCGTGGCTGGGTCATCGACAAGGCCGAGGAGATGGACGTCCCGGCGCTGGTCGACCACTTCCTCACCCAGTTCTACGGGGAAGAGGCCGATCTCGCGGCGCGCGACGAGGTCGACACGGGTTCGGCCGTGCCGCGTGAGGTGCTGGTGCCGGAGCTGCCCGCGGACGCCGACGCGGTCACCGAATGGCTTTCCGGCCTGCGCGGGTCCAAGGTGCGGCTGCGGGTCGCGCAGCGCGGGGAGAAGCGCGCGCTGGCCGAAACCGTGGAGCGCAACGCCGCGGAGGCGTTCACCCAGCACAAGCTGCGCCGGGCAGGCGACCTCACCGCGCGCTCGGCGGCGCTGTCCGAACTGCAGGATTATCTCGCGCTCGAAACGGCGCCGCTGCGCATCGAATGCGTGGACATCAGCCATATCCAGGGCAGTGACGTGGTGGCGTCGCTGGTGGTGTTCGAGGACGGCGTCGCCCGCAAGTCCGAGTACCGCCGCTTCGCGTTGCGCGAGGCTGCGGACGAGGGCGACGTCGCGTCGATCGCGGAGGTCGTGCGGCGGCGTTTTTCCCGCTACCTCAAGGAAAACACAGCAACGGCCGCAGAAGGCGAAGCAACGGCCGAGGCCGATCCCTCGAAGCCGGGGATCGACCCGGAGACCGGCAAACCACGCAAGTTCGCGTATCCGCCCAACCTGCTGGTCGTCGACGGCGCGGGCCCGCAGGCCACCGCGGCCGCGGACGTACTGGCCGAACTCGGGGTGAACGACGTCGCCGTGGTGGGGCTGGCGAAACGGCTCGAAGAGGTCTGGCTGCCGGGTGACCCGGATCCGGTTATCCTGCCCCGGACCTCGGACGCGTTGTTCCTGATGCAGCGCGTCCGCGACGAGGCACACCGCTTCGCCATCCGGTACCACCGGGAGAAGCGGTCCAAGCGGATGCAAACGTCCGAATTGGACAGTGTGCCGGGCCTGGGGCAGGCTCGCCGTACCGCGCTGATCAAGCACTTCGGCTCGGTGAAGAAGCTCAAGCAGGCCAGGGTCGAGGAGATCGAGGCGGTGCCCGGCTTCGGCAGGCGCACCGCGGAGGCGGTGGTGGCCGCGTTGGCCGGGGAGTCCGGCGCGGCGGCACCGGGAGGGGAGCCGGGAACATGATCGGGGAAGGTAACGCGAAGTGAGTGCGAACGAGGAGAACCGCGGGTCCGGGATGGAGGTCGCGGTCGTGTCCGGGCTGTCCGGGGCGGGCCGCAGCACGGCGGCCAAATGCCTGGAGGACCTGGGCTGGTTCGTCGTGGACAACCTGCCGCCGGAGCTGATCGCCACCATGGTCGAGCTCGGCGCGCAGGCCCGTGGCGCGATCACCAAGGTCGCGGTGGTGATGGACGTGCGCTCGCGGGCGTTCACCGACGACCTCGCCTCGGTGATCAAGGACCTGGACGCGCGGGGCTACAAGCCGCGGGTGCTGTTCCTGGAGGCCACCGACGCGGTGCTGGTGCGCCGGTTCGAGGCGGTCCGCCGCGGGCACCCGATGCAGGGTGACGGGCGGCTGCACGACGGGATCACCGCCGAGCGCGCGCTGCTGGAGCCGCTGCGCGAGGAGGCCGACCTCGTCCTGGACACCTCGTCGCTGTCGGTGCACGACCTGCGGGCCAAGATCGAAGACGCCTTCGGCACCGAAGCGGGGACGACGACCCGGGTGACCGTGCTGTCCTTCGGGTACAAGTACGGTCTGCCGATGGACGCCGATCTCGTGATGGACGTGCGGTTCCTGCCGAACCCGTTCTGGATCCCGGAACTGCGCGAGCACACCGGTCTCGAGAACGAGGTGCGCAACTACGTGCTCAGCCAGGAGGGCGCCGAGGAGTTCCTCGACCGCTATCACCAGCTGCTGCGGCTCATCGGCGCCGGCTACAAGCGGGAGGGCAAGCGGTACCTGACCCTGGCGGTGGGCTGCACCGGCGGGAAGCACCGCAGCGTCGCGATCTCCGAGGAACTCGCCCAGCGTCTGTCCAATGAGGACGGTATGGCCGTGAAGGTGGTGCACCGCGACCTTGGCCGCGAGTAACGTACGCGCGGTCGCGCTCGGGGGCGGGCACGGGCTGCACGCGACACTCACCGCGCTGCGGCGGGTGACGCGCGAGGTCACCGCGGTGGTCACCGTCGCCGACGACGGCGGGTCGTCCGGGCGGCTGCGCCGGGAGCTCGGCCTGTTGCCGCCCGGCGATCTGCGTCAGGCCTTCGCCGCGTTCGCCGCCGAGGACGGCGGCACGCTGTGGGCCGAGGTGTTCCAGCACCGGTTCGGCGGGGACGGCGCGCTTGCCGGGCACGCCGTCGGCAACCTGCTGCTGGCCGGGCTGTTCGAGGTGCTCGGCGATCCGGTCGCCGCGCTCGACGAGGCGAGCAGGCTCATCGGGGTGTCCGGCCGCGTCCTGCCGATGTCCCCGGAACCGCTGGAGATCGAGGCCGAGGTCAGCGGCCTGGACAGCGAGGACGCCACCGCGCTGCGTCGCATCCGCGGCCAGGTCGCGGTGGCGACGACGCCGGGGCAGGTGCGGCGCATCAGCCTGCATCCGAGCGGGCAGGCCGAGCGCCCGCCCCAGGGCTGCGGCGAAGCGATCGACGCGGTGCTCGGCGCCGACGTCGTCTTCCTCGGCCCCGGTTCGTGGTTCACCAGCGTGCTGCCGCACCTGCTGGTGCCGGATCTGCACGACGCGCTGGTCCGGACCACGGCGACCAAGGTGGTCGTCCTGAATCTTGTCCCCCAGCCGGGTGAAACCGCCGGATTCTCCCCGGAACGGCATCTGGATGTGCTGTTCGACCACGCGCCCCGGCTGCGGGTCGACGCGGTGATCGCGGACCGCGATTCCGTCCCCGACCCGCCCAGACTCCGCAAGGCGGCGGAACGGCTGGGCGGGGTGGCGCTTCTGGGGGCCGTGGCAGACCGGGAAGTGCCGGGACGGCATGATCCGGATGCGCTCGCGCACTGCATGCGGGAGGCTCTCGGTCTCGAAACGGGCCGGAGCGGCGGGGGCGGAGTGGCAGACAGGGAGGGGCAGCAATGGCGATGACCGCCGCGGTGAAGGACGAATTGAGCCGGCTGGAGATCACGAAGATCGGGCCACGCCGGGCCGAGGTCGCGTCGTTGCTGCGTTTCGCGGGCGGGCTGCACATCGTGGCGGGCCGGGTCGTGGTGGAGGCCGAGCTGGACACCGGCTCGGTCGCGCGCCGGCTGCGCAAGGAGATCCACGAGCTCTACGGGCACCATTCGGACGTGCACGTCATCACCGCGAGCGGCGGGCTGCGCAAGGGGACGCGGTACGTCGTGCGTGTGGTGAAGGACGGCGAGGGACTGGCCAGGCAGACCGGCCTGATCGACCAGCGCGGGCGCCCGGTGCGCGGGCTGCCCGCCGCGGTGGTGTCCGGGGGAGTGGCCGACGCGGAAGCGGCGTGGCGGGGTGCCTTCCTCGCCCACGGCTCGCTGACCGAACCCGGCCGCTCGTCGTCGCTGGAGGTCACCTGCCCCGGCCCGGAGGCCGCGCTGGCGCTCGTCGGCGCCGCGCGCCGGATGGGCATCCAGGCGAAATCCCGCGAGGTCCGCGGCGCGGACCGGGTCGTGGTCCGCGACGGGGACGCGATCGGCGCGCTGCTGACCCGCCTCGGCGCGCACACCAGCGTGCTGCAGTGGGAGGAACGCCGGATGCGCCGCGAGGTGCGGGCCACGGCCAACCGCCTCGCCAACTTCGACGACGCGAACCTGCGGCGTTCGGCGCGGGCCGCGGTCGCCGCGGCCGCCAGGGTGGAGCGCGCGCTGGAGATCCTCGGCGACACCGCGCCCGATCACCTGCTCGCCGCGGGCAAGCTCCGGCTGTCCAACCGGCAGGCCTCGCTGGAGGAGCTCGGCCAGCTGTCGGACCCGCAGATGACGAAGGACGCGGTGGCGGGCCGGATCCGGCGGCTGCTCGCGATGGCCGACAAGCGCGCCAAGGACCTCGGCATCCCGGACACCGAGTCCGCGGTGACCCCGGAGATGCTCGAAGAAGAGGCGTAACCGGCGCCGGCGCGGGTCACCGGCGGATGAGGCCCCGGCGGCGGGCGACGGCGACCGCGGCGGTGCGCGAGTCGACGTCGAGTTTGGCGTAGATGTGCACGAGGTGGGACTTCACCGTGGCCTGGGTGAGGAACAGCTTGGCGGCGATCTCGGCGTTGGACAGTCCGTCGGCCACCAGGCGCAGGACTTCGCTTTCGCGGCGGGACAGCGCGGTGCCCGGGGCGCGCATCCGGTCCATGAGGCGGTGGGCCACCTCGGGGGCGAGCGCGGTGCGGCCGGCGGCCGCGGCCCGCACGGCGGCGGCCAGTTCCTCGGGCGGCGCGTCCTTGAGCAGGTATCCGGTGGCTCCCGCCTCGATCGCGGCGAGGATGTCGGCGTCCGTGTCGTAGGTGGTCAGCACCAGCACCCGCGGCGGGTCCGGCCGGGCGGTGATCGCCGCGGTGGCGTCCGCCCCGCGCATTTCCGCGCCGAACCGCAGGTCCATCAGCACCACGTCGACGTCCAGCGTGGCGGCCAGTTCCACCGCGCGCTCCGCGGTACCGGCCTCGGCGACCACGGTGAAGCCCGGTTCGGTGTCCAGCACCGCGCGCAGCCCGGCGCGGACGACGGGGTGATCGTCGGCCAGCAGCAACCTGATCGTCTCGCTCACGGGTCCTCCGACGGCCGGTCGTGGTGGGCGAAGCTGACCGCGAGCGCGGTGCCCGCTCCCGGCGCCGACTCCACGGTGAGCGTGCCACCGAGGGCGTCGGCCCGCGCCCGCATCGCGGCCAGCCCGAAACCGCCCTCGTCGTCGCCGGTGGCGGGCAGTGTCTCCGGGGTGAACCCGACGCCGTCGTCGACGGCGTCCAGCGCCACCCCGGTGTCCATATAGGACAGGGTGACCTCGGCCCGCCGCGCCCGCGCGTGACGGACGGTGTTGGCCAGCGCGGACTGCGCGATCCGCAGCAGCGCCACCTCGTACGGGGTGGGGATCGGGACGGGCTCGCCGTCGAGGTGGAAGTGCACCGCGAGCCCGGAGTGCTCCGCGGTGGTGGCGCACAGCCGTTCCAGCGCGGCGGACAGGGAGCCGTTCTCGAGGTCCGGCGGGGTGAGCGCGTGCACGAACCGGCGGGTTTCGGCGAGGTTGTGCTGTGCCTCGGTCCTGGCCCGGCGCACGTGCTGTCCGGCGTCGCCCGGCCGCTCGGGCAGCGCCCGCTCGGCGGCCCGCAGCAGCAGCTGGATGCTCGACAGGCCCTGGGCGATCGTGTCGTGGATCTCCCGCGCCAGCCGCTCCCGTTCGGCGAGTACCCCGGCCGAGCGCTCGGCGGCGGCGAGGTCGCCGCGGAGCACGCTCAGCTCCTCGATCAACCTGCGCCGCTGCTCACTCTCCCGGTACAGCGCCTGGTAGCCCAGGACGGTGGCCACCGCCACCGCGGCACCCAGCGCCGGCCCGATCACCGCGGCGACGGTGAACGCGCCCTGATGCCAGGCGAACCCGGCGATCGCGAGCACGGTCGTGACGACCACGGCCGACGGTCCCCACCGCCCTGGCAGCAGGTGCAACTGCAGGAAGAACAGCGGGAACGCCAGCCACACCCCGTCCGGGGTCAGCCACAGCAGTCCCAGCCACACCACCGCGAGCGCGGCCAGCCACACCGCGGCGGCCGGGCCGGAGCGGCTCACCCGGGGCAGCAGCGGCCCGGCCGCGTACACGCCTGCCATCGCCACCGCCGCCACGACGATCCACGGGGCGCGGGGCAGGCCGGCCGCCACCGCGCGTACCGCGGTCAGCACCAGCAGCCCGGCCATCAGCAGGTGCAGGCAGACACGCAGCACCCGCAGCGGCCGGGTCAGCGTGTGCGGTTCCATGACCTGCCCAGACTACGGCCCGTGGCGGTGGGGGCATCGATCGAAAGGTTGATTCCGGCCTCCGCGATTCGATACCGCCGAAGCGTTCCCCGGTGCGATGACCGGCGGCCGGTCCAGGAGAACAGTCGGTCATGTGCCGGGAGAAGTCCCCGGCCGGATGCACCGGAAGGAGCCGACGTTCGCCGTGTTCGTCGCCTGGAGAGACCTGCGGTTCGCCAAGGGGCGCTTCGCCCTCATGGGGACCGTCGTCGTGCTGATGACCCTGCTGGTCGGCCTGCTGTCCGGCCTCACCGCCGGACTGGGGAAGGCGAGTACCTCGGCCGTCACCGGCCTGCCCGCCGACCATCTGGCGTTCGGCGCGTCCTCGCACGGGCAGCCGCCGTCGTTCACCGAGTCCACTGTGGACCGGGCCCAGCAGGAAGGCTGGGCGAGGGTCCCCGGGGTCACCGCGGCCGAGGCGCTCGGCATCACCACCACCAAGGCCACGACATCCGCGGGCGGTACCGCGGTGGTGTCGGCCTTCGGGGTGGAGCTCGGCTCGGGTCTCGTCCCCGAAGGCGGGCGGGTCGGGCCGGGGGAGGTGGTGCTGTCCACCGGTGCCGCGGCCGCACTGTCCACAAAGGCCGGTCAGACCGTGCTGCTCGCAGGTGTCCCGGTACGCGTCGCGGCGGTCGCCGGGGACGCCTCCTACAGTCACACGCCGGTGGCCTGGACCAGCCTGGCCGACTGGCAGCGGCTCGCACCGGGCGGGTACGCCACGGTGATCGCCTTGCGCACCACCGGAACCGCCGACCTGGCCACCGCCGACGCCCGGCTGCGCACCAGCACCGTCGCCCGCGACGACGCGCGCTCGGCCATCGGCTCCTACACCTCGGAAAACGGTTCGCTGCAGTTGATGCGCGGCTTCCTGTTCGCGATCTCGGCGCTGGTCGTCGGCGCGTTCTTCACCGTCTGGACGATCCAGCGGGCCGCGGACATCGCCGTGCTCAAGGCGCTGGGCGCCACCACCGGCTACCTGCTGCGTGACGCGCTGGGGCAGGCCGTGGTGCTGCTCGTGACCGGTACAGCGGCCGGCACCGGCGCGGCCGCCGGGATCGGGGCGGCCGCGGCGGGCACGGTTCCGTTCGTGCTCGACGTGAGCACGACGCTGGTGCCGGCACTGGTGATGATCGCGCTCGGCGTGCTGGGGGCGGCGCTGTCCGTCCGCCGCATCGTCTCGGTCGATCCGCTGACCGCACTGTCCACGCACTGAATCCGCCCGGACGCCAGGGAGAAGTATCGATGAGCCTGCAGCTGAACGACGTCGTCCTGACCTACCGCGACGGTGACCACCGGCTGACCGCGGTCGACCACGCCGACCTGACCGTGCCGGCGGGCACCGCGACCGCGCTGGTGGGGCCGTCCGGCTCGGGGAAGTCCAGCCTGCTCGCGGTGGCCGCCGCGCTGGTCACCCCCGACTCCGGCGAGGTCGTCGTCGACGGCGTCGTCGTCACCGGCCTGAGCCGCGCGGCGAAAACCACGCTGCGCCGCGAAAAGATCGGCATCGTCTTCCAGCAGCCCAATCTGCTCGGCGCATTGACCGCCGTCGAGCAGCTGGAAGTGATGGCTCATCTCGACGGCAGGTCGCCGCGTACCGCTCGCCGCCGTGCGCGCGAACTGCTCGACGCGGTCGGGCTCGCCGGCCAGGGCGCTCGCCGTCCGCACCAGCTCTCCGGCGGCCAGCGGCAGCGGGTCGCGATCGCCAGGGCACTGATGAACGACCCCGCGGTACTCCTGGTGGACGAGCCGACCAGCGCGCTGGATCACGAACGTGGCGCGGCGATCATCGATCTGGTGCTCGGTTTCACGCGCCGCCAGGGCGTCGCCACCGTGCTGGTCACCCACGACACCGCGCATCTGGACGGCGTGGACCGGATCGCCGAGATCCGCGACGGCAGGCTCGCCCTCACCGCTCGGGCCCGCAGCCCGCTGACCGGCCGCCCCCCAGCCGGCCGGTCAGCAGGTGCGCGCCCAGCGCGGTGATCTCGTGCCGTACCGCGGTGCCGGTGCGGCGGGTTTCGATGAGGCCCGCCGCGCGCAGGATCGAGGCGTGGTAGCTCGCCGAGGCCGCCGAGACACCCACCCGCCTGCTCAGCTCCGTGGTGGTGCAGCCCGTTTCCGTGGCCTCCAGTACCCGTGCCCGGGTCACGCCGAGGAGCGCGCCGAGCGAGCCGAGGTCCCTGCCCGCTGCCCGGTTCGTGGCCAGGATGGCTGTCCTCCTCGCGGCTGAAATGATCACCGGAACCACGGTAGCCCGGTGGTGCCGACGTATTCCTGTACTCGAACCGGACCGGTTCCGCGTCGACGTCGAAGGCTTTGACCAGCGCGAACGTCGCGAATCGCCGGGCATGACGCGCGCGGACCGGCAGAATCGGCAAAACCCGCGCGGCACCGGGAACGGGCGGGCGGCTTTCCGCCGCCGGGTGGCTCGGGCAGGATGGAAAACGGACTCGCCTGACCACGATGGGTGACGTGTCGGGGACCGCGGAGGGGATGGGTGATCATGCGCCAGGCGGCGGAGCCGTTCGGGGAACGGCTGCGTACCGCACGGGTGCGGGCCGGGCTGAGCCAGCGGGAACTCGCCGCGCGGGCGGGCGTGAGCGAACGCACCGTGCGCGGTGTCGAGCGCGGCACGGGTGGCAGGCCACGCGGGGAGTCCACCCGGCGGCTGGCCGAGGCGGTGGGGCTGGAACCACCGGAGCACGTCCGCGTGGCCGGGGCCCGCCGCGGGCCGCTGATCTCGGTGCTGGGCCCGCTCGGCTTGTGGCACAACGGGAATCCGGTCGAGATCGGCGCGCTCAAACAACGCACGCTGCTCGCTTTGCTGGCGGTGCAGCCCGATCGGGCGGTCGGCACCGACGAAATCGCCGAGGTGCTGTGGGGCGAGGATCCGCCGAAGTCCACCCCGAATCTGCTGCACACCTACGTCGCCCGGTTGCGGCGGATTCTCGAACCGGACAGGAGCAAGGCGCAGCTCATCGTGGCGGTCAGGGGCGGTTACCGGGTGCGGGTGACCGGGCGGCAGCTGGATCTGCTGCGCTTCGACGAGCTGATCGGCGAGGCGGGCCGATGCCGTGCCGAAGGGGAACTCCGGCAGGCACTCGCGGCGTACTCGGCCGCCCTCGAACTGTGGCGCGGCCCCTTTCTGTCCAATGTGGACAGCCGGATCCTGGCGCATCCGGTCGCGGTCGCGGTGCTGCGGCGCCGGACCGAGGCCACGCTCGGCTACGCGGACACCGCGCGGGAACTGGGGGAGCCGGGGCACGCGGTCTCCCGGCTGCGGGCACTCGCGGACGAGGAACCCCTGCACGAAGGACTCGCCGCCCGGCTGATGCTCGCGCTGGCCGGTGCCGGGCAGCAGGCCGAGGCGTTGCGGCGGTTCGACGACACCCGTGCCCGGCTGGCCGGCGAACTCGGCGTCGACCCGGGTGCCGAACTCCGCGAGGCACACCGCCGGGTGCTCGCCCAGGACCTGCCCGAGCGGGAGACGCCGCCTGCCGACCGGCCGGTGCCCCGGCAACTGCCCGCCCCGCCGCGGCTGTTCACCGGCCGGGCGCGGGAGCTGGCGCGGCTGGGCGAGGCGCTCGACGCCGGTGCGGATCTCCGCAGCACCATGGTGATCTCGGCGCTCGGCGGCATCGGCGGGATCGGCAAGACGTGGCTGGCGCTGCACTGGGCACACCGGAACGCGCACCGGTTCCCCGACGGCCAGTTGTACGTCAACCTGCGCGGGTTCGATCCCACGGCCGAGCCGGTGCCCCCGGCGGTGGCTGTGCGCGGTTTCCTGGACGCCCTGCGGGTCGCGCCGGGCGCGATCCCGGCGGACGAGCAGGCCCGGTTCGCCTTGTACCGCAGCCTCGTCGCCGGCCGCCGCATGCTGGTCGTGCTCGACAACGCCCGCGACGCCGCCCAGGTCGCCGCGCTGCTGCCGGGCAGCCCGGACTGCACCGTGGTGGTGACCAGCCGCCACCGGCTCGGCGGGCTGGTGGCCACGCACGGCGCGTTGCTGCTCACCCTCGACGTGTGGACCGGGCACGAGGCCAGGGAACTGCTGACCCGGCATCTCGGCGCCGGGCGGGTCGCCGCCGAACCGGATGCGGTCACCGATCTGCTCGCGCTGTGCGGTGGCCTGCCGCTCGCGGTGGGGATCGTCGCGGCCAGGGTGGCGACCCAGCCAGGGCTGCCGCTGCGGGTGTTGGCCGACGAACTCCGCGACACCGCGGGCCGGCTCGACGCGCTGGACGCGGGCGAGGTGTCCGCGAACCTGCGGGCGGTGTTCACTTCGTCTTACCGCGCGCTGGACAGCGACGCGGCGACCCTCTTCGGGCTGCTCGGCCTGGCGCCGGGGCCGGACATCGGCCTGACGGCCGCGGCCGCGCTGGTCGGGTTGCCGGTCGCCAGGGTGCGAACGCTGCTGCGCGAGCTGGAGGCGGCGCATCTGGTGGCCCAGCCGGTGCCGCACCGCTTCCGGATGCACGATCTCGTGCGGCTCTACGCCGCCGAAGAAGCCCGCCGGAGTCTCGGCGAATCCGTGCGTGCCGGTGCGTTGCGCCGCCTGGTCGATTTCTTCCTGCACACCGCCTACGCGGGCGAGCGGCTGCTCGAACCGCATCGGCCGCCGATCGAGCCCGGGGCACTGGCCGGGGACGTCCGGCCGCGGCCGCTCGCGGACGAGGCCGAGGCGCTCGCCTGGTTCGACGCCGAGCACCACTGCTTGCTCGCCGCGCACCGGTTCGCCGCGGCGGCGGGCTGGGACGAGCAGGCGTGGCGCCTGGCGTGGGCGCTGGACACCTTCCACTACCGGCGTGGCCACCTGGCCGACAATCTCCGCGTCTGGCTCGACGGACTCGGTGCCGCGCAACGGCTCGGCACGCCCACCGCGTTGTCCTGGGCGCATCGGCGGCTCGGGCACGCGCATGCCCGGCTGGGCAGCCGCGCGGACGGCATCGAGCATCTGCGGCAGGCCGTCGCCGCCACCGAGCTGACCGGCGACGTCGCGAATCTCGGGAACACGCATCGGTTTCTCGCGCTGGCACTGACGCAGAACGGTGCGGACGAGCTCGCGCTCACGCACGCGGCGGAATCGCTGCGGTTGTTCGGCACGCTCGACGATCCGGTCGGCGCGGCCAACGCACACAACCTCGTCGGCCGCTGTCATGTCCGGCTGGGCAACCACGCCGAGGCCGGTTTCCACTGCGAGCGCGCGCTCGCGCTGCACCGCGAACACGCCGACCGGCAGGGCGAGGCGAACGCGCTGGACAGTCTCGGCTACCTCGCCCAGCACGCGGGCCGCTACGCCGACGCCATCGCCCGTTATCGGGAAGCCCTTGCCGTGCAACAGGAAATCGACAACACCTACGACAGGGCGAGCACACTGGACCAGCTCGGCACCGTCCTCGACGCGGCGGGCAAGCCTGCCGCCGCGCGTGCGGCGTGGCGGCAGGCCGTGGATCTGTACCGGGCACAGCACCGCGTCGAGGAAGCCGACGCACTGGCCGGGCGGCTGGCCGCGCCGTAGGAGGGCAGGTCGTTCGGCTGAACGGCGGAGCCGTTCCGGTCGTTTTCTTTGACAGAATCGTTTCCCGTCAGGGGTTTCTGGGGGACGGCCGGGTAATGCTCCGGGTGCTTGTCGTCGCCCTTTTTCCGCGAACCGAACGGGACGCGGTATTCGTCATGGAGGTGGACCGGTGGTTTTCGCACGAAGATCTCGTTCGAGACGGGCGGGTAACGCTGTTTGCGTCGCGGTGGCGATGAGCCTGAGTGTTCCGTCGGCCGCGCTCGCCGACGACGCGATCCCGCGTGATGTCGCGGTGTCGGAAACCGACCATGTGCTGTACTGGAATCAGGTTCTTCTCGACGTCTTCCGGAATCTGCGCGGGGAAAACGCGTCGCCGACACGGCTGGCGAGAACCGCCGCCATGATGCACGGCGCCGTCTACGACGGAGCCAATTCGGCGCGATGCGCGACCGCGAGCGGCTGCCTCGGCCAGCCGTATCTGACCAGGGTCCCGGTAGCGGCGGGCACCGCGCCGGACCCGAGCAGCGCCATCGACCAGGCCGCCTATCGCGTGCTGACCGCGCTCTACCCGGGCGGTTCGTTCCCCCAGTTCGATTTCGCCGCGAAACTGCGCGAGGCCCAGCAGACCATTCCGGGCAGCGTCACCCAGGAGCAGCGGGACCAGGGCGCCGCCATCGGCGTCAAGACCGCGCAGGTCATGGCCGTCACACGGGCGAACGACCGGGCGAACGACACCGTGACCTACACGCCGGGCACCCGGCCCGGGGACTGGCGGCCGACCGGATCCGGCGACGCGCTCACCCCGCAGTGGGGCCTGGTCCGGCCGTTCACCATGGACACTCCGAACCATTTCCGCCCCTCGCATCCGATGGGGGTCGACGACATCGGCGAGCTTCTCGCGTCGCCGACCTACCAGGCGCACGTGGCGGAGGTACGGGAGGTCGGGCGGCTGAACTCGGCGACCCGTGGTGCCGACAAGACCCAGGCCGCGCATTTCTGGGCCAACGATCTCGACGGCACCTACAAACCGCCGGGGCAGCTGCTTGAACACACCGCGATCATCGCGCGGCAGCTGCCGGGGCAGGACCAGTTCGCCAACGCCAAGCTGTTCGCGCTCGTGTCGCTCGCGCTCGGCGACGCCGCGATCGCGGCCTGGGACGTGAAGTACCGGACGGACATCGACCTGTGGCGCCCGGAAACCGCGATCAAGCTGCACCCGTCGGACCCCGATCCGAACTGGCAGCCCGAGTCGCGCCGCACCGACGGGACGACCTTCTCCCCGCCGTTCCCCGCGTTCATCTCGGGGCATGGGACCTTCGCCGGCGCGTGGGCCGGGGTCATGAAGCGCTACCTCGGCACCGACACCTTCGCCTGGACGGCGACCACGGACGATCCCTTCGCCAGGAACGTCACCCGGTCGTTCACCACGTTCAGCGACGCGGCCAGGGAGAACGCGCTCAGCCGGGTCTGGCTCGGGGTGCACTACCGGTTCGACGGTGAGTACTCGGTCGCCACGGGGGACAAGGTCGCCGCGTGGGTGACCGCGAACTTCCTCGGCACGAACGCGACACTCGGCCTGGACTCGTTCGCGCGGTCGGTCGACACCGGGTTCGGCACGGCCGAGGCGGGCGGCGACTGGTGGGTCGGCGGCGCGGCCACCGACTACGCGGTGCGCGGGGGAGCGGGCCGGATCACCCTGCAACCGGGCGCGGGCCGCAGCGCCTACCTGAACCGGATCCGCTCGACCGACACCGACTTCACGGTCAAGCTCGGCACCGACAAGATCGCCACCGGGAACGGGATCTACGCCTCGGTGGTGGGACGGAAGCTCGACGACGCCGGAACCTACCGGGCGACGCTCACCCTGCGGCCCGACGGCGGTGTCCGGCTCCAGCTCCGGCGCACTGACCCGGCCGGCGTGGAGACGGCGCTCGCCCCGGACCAGCAGATCGCCGGCCTCACCTACCAGCCGGGCGCCCTGCTCCGGGCCAGGATCCAGGTCACCGGCACCGCGCCGACCACCGTGCGGGCCAAGGTGTGGGCGGACGGGGCGGCCGAACCCGGCTGGCAGACGACCGCGACGGATCAGACCGCCGCGCTGCAGGGGGCCGGGAACGCCGGGGTGCTGGCCGGCTTGTCCGGCTCGGCCACCAACGCGCCGGTGACGGTCGCCGTGGACGACGTCGCGATCTTCCGCACGGCCGGGTAGGCCGCCGTATCGGGTGCGCTTCATGACGCTTTCGGGGAAGTGTGACCGGACCCGTTAACGTCACGGCCGACTCGTAACGCAGCGGTTTCATGCCAGGGTGCGCGGCGGAAACCTGGCGCCCCGAACCTCGATCACAGGCGGACAGCCGAGGAGGGAAGGGGAAACCATGCGCACGAGCAGGCATGACGGGGAGCGGGGGCGGCCGCGGGTTTCGGCGGAGGTCGGCACCTGGCTCGCCCGGCGCAGCGCGACGGCGGCCGACTGGAGCGCCGGAGAGCTGGTGGCGGCCAAACGGGGCACCACGGTGTCGGTGGTCATCCCGGCGCGCGACGAGGAGGCCACGGTCGGCGCGATCGTGACGGCCATCCGCGAGGATCTCGTCGAACGGCATCCGCTGGTCGACGAGATCCTCGTGGTGGACAGCCGGTCCACCGACGCGACCGCGCGGGTGGCCTCGGCGGCGGGCGCCGACGTCGTCGCACAGGACGCCGTGCTGCCCGCACTGTCCGGTTTGGACGGTAAGGGCGAGGCGCTGTGGAAGGGGGTCGCGGCCACCACTGGTGATCTCGTCGTCTTCGTCGACGGCGATCTCCGCGAGTTCACCACCGCCTACGTCACCGGGCTGCTCGGCCCGCTGCTGACCGACCCGTCGGTGGCCTACGTCAAGGGCTTCTACCACCGGCCGCTGATCGGCGCGGCGGGCACCGACGCCGACGGTGGCGGCCGGGTGACCGAGCTGGTCGCGCGGCCGCTGCTCAACATGTTCTGGCCCGAGCTGGCCGGGTTCGTGCAGCCGCTCGCCGGTGAATACGCCGGACGCCGCGAGGTGCTGGAGAGCATCCCGTTCGTCGCCGACTACGGCGTCGAGATCGGGCACCTGATCGATCTGCTGGAGCTGCGCGGGCTCGACGCGCTCGCTCAGGTCGACCTCGGCCACCGGGTGCACCGCCACCAGAACCTCCAGGCGCTGGGCCGGATGGCCGCGCAGATCATGCACACGCTGATGGACCGGCTCGAGCGCTACGACCGGCTGGTCGCGGCGTGCCCGCCGGCGACGGTGCTCGCCCAGTTCCAGCGCGGTTCCTCGGCCGACGGCGTCGAGCGCGAGCTGGTGCTCACCGACCTCGCCTGCGCGCAGCGGCCCCCGCTGGCGAGCCTTCCGGCGTCGATCCGTCAGGAGAACGCGGTGCGGGCCACCGCGTGAGCCTTGCGGGGCACCGTGACTGATCTGTACTTAAAGTCCGTTTTGCCGGTAGGGTGATCTTGCGAGAGCGAGGAGACACGCGGCGTGCCCCGGCGGTGACGCCCGGAGGAGAGGGATCCCCTTGGGCGAGGGCTGGGACGCGCGGATCGGCTACGACGTCCTCGTGATCGGGGCCGGGTTCGCGGGCCTGCACCTGCTCGCGGAGCTGAGGAAGAGCGGATTCGCCTGCCACGCCTTCGAAACCGGCGGCGGGGTGGGCGGAACCTGGTACTGGAACCGGTATCCCGGCGCGCGGTGCGACATCGAGAGCCTCGACTACTGCTATCTCCACGACCGCGACCTGCACCGGGAGTGGACGTGGTCCGAGCGGTTCGCCGGTCAGCCGGAGATCCTGCGCTACGCCGAATACTTCGCCGGGCGCGCGGGGTTGTTCCCGTTCATCACCTTCGGCACGCGGGTCGTCGCGGCCACCTTCGACGAGCCGTCCTCGACCTGGCTGGTGCGCACCGAACATGGCGGCGAGGTGCGGTGCCGGTTCCTCGTCACCGCTGTCGGCTGCCTGTCCGCCGCGCAGATCCCGGACATCCCCGGAATACAACGGTTCCGCGGCGAACGCTTCCACACCGGGCAATGGCCGCACGAGCCCGTGAGCTTCGCGGGCAAGCGCGTCGGCGTGCTCGGCACCGGGTCCTCGGGCATCCAGGTCATCCCGCGGATCGCCGAGGAGGCCGCCGAAGTCGTGGTGTTCCAGCGGACCGCGAACTTCAGCGTGCCCGCGCGGAACCGTCCGCTCACCGAGGCCGAGCTGGCAGGCGAGCCGGAGAAGTACGACGAACGTGTCGCGCTCGCGAGCACGACACGGTTCGGGCACGTGGTGGCGGGCACCGGACAGTCCATTCTGGACAGCGAACCTGTCGAGCGGCGGGCCGCGCTGGAACGCCGATGGGCCGACGGCGGGACGGGGATCGTCGCGACGTTCACCGACACCGGCCGCGATCTCGCGGCGAACGCACTGCTGGCGGACTTCTTCCGGGACAAGATCAGGCAGACCGTCGCCGACGCCGGGACCGCGGAGCTCCTCGCTCCCCGCGGCCACCCGATCGGCACGAAACGGCTCTGCGTCGACGACGGCTACTTCGAGACGTTCAACCGGGACCACGTCCGGCTGGTGGATCTGCGCGCGGAACCGATCGAGGAGATCACCGAGGACGGCGTCCGCACCACGCGGGAGAACTACCCGCTGGACGTGCTCGTCTTCGCCACCGGCTACGACGCGTTCACCGGAGCGCTGACGCGGATGGACATCACCGGCCGGGACGGCGTCCGGCTGGCGGACCGGTGGGTGGACGGGCCGGGGACGTACCTCGGGCTCGCCGTGTCCGGGTTCCCGAACCTGTTCACGATCACCGGGCCCGGCAGCACCATGAACTTGTCGAACATGCTCCGGGCGATCGAGCATCACGTCGCCTGGATCCGGGATCTGCTGGTGCGGCTGCGCTCGGCGGGCGTGCGCACGGCGGAAGCCGAACAAGCCGCGCAGGACGATTGGGTGGCGCAGGTCGCCGACGCCGCGAGCCGGACGTTGTACCACCACGCCGATTCGTACTACCTCGGCGCGAACATCGAGGGCAAGGCGCGGGTGTTCATGCCCTACGCGGGCGGCCTCGACCGGTACCGGCGCATCTGCGACTCCGTGGCACTGGACGGCTATCGGGGCTTCCGGCTGTCGCATGTGGACGAACCGGTGGCGCCGTGAGCCGCCCGCTGTCCGGCTTCGGCCTCGGTGTGGTGCTGCTGGCCACGCTCCTGCCGATGATGGACTCGTTCATCGTCAACGTCGCGCTGCCCACGATCGCCGGGGACCTGGGCGCGGGGAACGCCGACCTTGAACTCGTCGTCGCCGGATACGGCATCGCCTTCACCCTGCTGCTGGTGCTGGGCGGCAGGCTCGGGGACGCGTATGGCCGACGCCGGGTACTGGTGGTAGGCCTGCTCGGCTTCGTCCTCGCCTCCCTGCTGTGCGCACTCGCGACCAGCGCGGAATGGCTGGTGGCCGCCCGAATCGTCCAGGGCGCGACGGCCGCGCTCATCCCGCCGCAGGTCCTCGGCACCATCCAGGCCGCCGTCGCCCCGGAACGGCGTGCGAAGGCGATGAGCCGGTACGCGGCGGTCAGCGGCCTGGCCGCGATCCTGGGCCTGGTCCTCGGCGGCGTCCTGTTGAAGGCCGATCTGTGGGGCACCTCCTGGCGGCTGCTGTTCCTCGTCAACCTGCCGCTCGGCCTGATCGCCGCCGTGCTGGCCGTGTTCGTGGTGCCCGACAGCAGGTCGGAGCATCCGGCGGGCGTCGACCTTCGGGGCACCGCGCTGCTCGGCGCGCTGGTGCTGGTGGTGCTCGTGCCGCTCAACCGGGGCCCGTTGCTGGGCTGGCCGTGGTGGACGCTCGCGTTGCCGTTCCTCGCCCCGGTGGTGGCGATCGCGTTGTGGCGTACGGAAAAACGGGTCGTCGACTCCGGCGCGGTGCCGCTGCTGCCGCCGTCGGTGCTCACCGAACCGAAGGTGCGCGGGGGACTGCTGCTGCTCGCGCCGTTCCTGGCGGCCTGGGCCGGATTCCTCTTCGCGCTGCCGTTGACGCTGCAACACGGAATCGGCCTGGACCCGTTGGCCGCCGGGCTCGCCGTGGCCCCGATGTCGCTGGCGTTCCTGCTCGGCTCGTTCGCGATACCGGCGTTGCGTACCCGGTGGGGCGCGCGGGTGACGCCGTACGGCGCGCTGGTGCAGGGGCTCGGCGTGGTCTGGCTGCTGGCCGCGCTGCCGCTGGGCTGGTTCGGCGGCGCAGTGTGGAGCGCGCTGCCGGGGCTGGTGCTGATCGGCCTCGGTCAGGCGCTGGTGGTGGGTGCCGCGAACATCGAGGTGCTCGGCGCGGTCCCCACGGCCTACGCGAGCGTCGGCGGCGGCGTGCTCGTGACCACGCAACAGGGTGCGATGGCGATCGGTGTCGCTTCGCTCGGGACGCTGTTCGGGTCCATCCAAAGTGGACAGAGTTACGCGGCGGCGTTCGGCGTGGTGCTGGCGGTCCAGCTCGCCGTCGGGCTCGGGGGGGGGGGGGGGGGGGGCGCCGGCCGCCCCCCGCCCCCCCCGCCCCCGCCCCCCCCCGCACGCGGCGGTGCGGGGGACCCCACGGCACAGCCCCACG